>NZ_JBHWZO010000409.1:0-3192 GCF_042728455.1 Promicromonospora sp. NPDC060204 | reverse complement strand
CCCGCGCACCGCGGGCGGCGTCAGCTGTCGATGCGGGCGTCCCACTCGGCGAGGATGTCCACCATCGGGATGCCGTAGACGTACGAGAAGCACTGCGTGGTCACCGAGGTGCTGCCGCAGCTGCGGCGGTTGGAGCCGCCGTCGATCATGCCGCGGGCGTACGCCTTGCCGTCGATGACGGCGTACATCGGGCCGCCGCTGTCGCCGCCGCCCACGACGACGCCGCCGTCGTCCCGGCTGGCCCGGAAGCCGTGGCAGGTCTTCTTGCCGCAGCTCCACGCGACGTCGACGGCGCGGACCTTGGCCCCGCAGTGCTCGCCCGTGACGGCCCCCGAGGAGCAGATGTTCTGCCCCACGGCGGGCTGCTGCACCCCGACGACGGGGAACCTGTAGCGCGCGTTGACGCTCGACGCGTTCCACGGCCCGCCGAACACCGAGCCCGACGTCTCGGGCTCGCCGACCGGGTCGATGAGCTCGGCGTCGATCTCCAGGGCGCGGTTGGTGACCTTGCCGAGCTGCTGGCCCTCGCCGTCGCGCACCAGGGAGCCGATCCCGGCGTTGCAGTGCGCCGCGCTGACGATCTTGTGGTTGCCGGCGGCCGTGACGATCGAGAAGCCCGTGGTGCAGTAGTCGGAGCCGCTGCTGGTGGCCATCGCGCTGCCGGCGCTCCACGGCGCGGCGTCGTTGCGGCGGCTGACGGCGGTGGGCTGGACGCCGTCGTCGACGAGCTCGACCTGGACCGGGACACCGGCCGCGGCCGTCAGGTTCTCAGCCAGGCCGGCCGTCCGGGCGGCTGCCGAGTCCCGGCTGACCTCGACGACCAGGCCGGTGTAGTCGCCGGCCGGCATCGCCGCGACCACGGCGTCCGGGCCGTGCGCCGCCCGCTGGCCGTCCAGCAGCCGGGTGCTCGCCGCGTGCAGGTCCGCCTCGCTCAGCGCGGCCCGCGCCACGTCGACGGTCACGCCCGCGGGGACCTGCTCCGCCAGCGCGCCGACCGACGCCGGCACGTCGCCCTTCCAGGAGACGGTCACCCGCGCGGCGTCGTAGTCGACGGCGACGCCGGCGTAGCCGGAAGCGCCGGCCAGCGCCGTGGCGGCGTGCGCGGTGTGGTCCACGGCGGACTCCAGGGCGGACTCCAGGGCGGCCCGTTCCGGCCCCTGGCGAAGACCGCCGGCGGTCGCCGGAACCGAGACCACCACCGACGCGGCGAGCGCCGCAGCGGCGACCCCGACGACGATCGTGCGGTGCACCGTGCTCTTTCGTCCCATGCTGTTGGTTCCCCCTCGACGAACCCTGCGCATCACGTCCGACGCCGCGATGTCATCGTTCTCGACAGGGTGAAATGCCGCAACACAGACGTGTGGTTCGTCCGGAGCTGACGCGGGCTGACGCACGTTCAGCAGGCGGTTTGCGACCGTCTCACTGGTCCGGACAGTCCTGGACGCCCTGCTGAACGCAGCTCAGTTGGCCGGGGGTGCTCGGCGGGACGACGACGCAGCGGGGAGGGTAACGCTGACGTAGCACTGCTAGCTCAGCGTTACCCCTCCTGGGCAGACTTGTGCCCCGGCGACTCGGGTGCCCCGCGGCCGGCAGCGACGCGACCAAGGTCACGGTCGAGGGCCCGTCAGCGGAAACTATCCTCTGAGGGTGGACGACTCCCAGAAGAACCCGCGGAAGAACCGACGCGGTACCAGCCGTGGCGCCGAGAACACCGACCCCGCGATCCAAGAGGCGCTGAACGCGGTCTACAAGGAGATCCTGTCGCGCGCCCCCGAGCATGACATCGACCCCACCATGGCCCGCGTCGAGCGGGTCCTGGAGCTGCTCGGCGACCCGCACCGCGCCTACCGGACCGTCCACATCACGGGGACCAACGGCAAGTCCTCCACGGCGCGCATGGTCGAGCGCCTCGTGCGCGAGCACGGGCTGCGCACCGGCCGGTTCACGTCGCCGCACCTCACGAGCGTCACGGAGCGCATCGCCGTGGACGGCGAGCCCCTGACGCCCGAGCGGTTCGTCGAGGTGTTCGAGGACGTCGCGCCCTACATCGGCGTCGCCGACCGCGAGTCCCAGGAGAAGGGCGGGCCGCGCCTGAGCTTCTTCGAGGTGCTCACCGTCATGGCCTTCGCCGCGTTCGCCGACGCACCCGTCGACGTCGCGATCATCGAGGTCGGCATGGGCGGCACCTGGGACTCCACCAACGTGGTCGACGGCGAGGTCGCCGTCATCACGCCCGTCGCCATGGACCACGAGCGGTGGCTCGGCTCCACGATCGAGGAGATCGCCACCGAGAAGTCCGGGATCATCAAGAAGGACGCCGTCGCGGTCATCGCCGAGCAGCCCGATGCCGCGATCGAGCCCATCCTCGCCCGCGCGCACTCCGTCAACGCCCACCTGATCCGCGAGGGCGTCGACCTGGACGTCGCCGACCGGCGCATCGCCGTCGGCGGCCAGCTCCTCGACCTGCGCACCCCCGCCGGCGTCTACACCGAGGTCTTCCTGCCCCTGCACGGCGCCCACCAGGCGCACAACGCGCTGCTGGCGCTCGCGGCCACGGAGGCCCTGCTCAGCGGCGGCCGGGCGCTCGGCGCCGAGATCGTCGAGGCCGCGTTCGCCGACGTCGACGCGCCGGGCCGCCTCGAGGTGGTGCGCTCCAGCCCCACGGTGCTGGTCGACGTCGCGCACAACCCGGCCGGCGCGGAGGCGATGGTGGACGCGCTCGGGGAGTCGTTCAACCTGGAGCGGGTCGTGGCCGTCGTCGCCGTGATGGCGGACAAGGACTCCGAGGGCTTCCTCTCGGTCCTGGAGCCCGTGATCGCGGAGATCGTGGTCACCCGGAACTCCTCCGACCGGTCCGCCGAGCCGGAGGACCTGGCCGAGGTGGCGCGCGACGTCTTCGGCGAGGACCGCGTGCACGTGGCCGACCGGCTCGACGAGGCGCTCCAGATCGCGGCGGACCTGGCGGAGGCCGACGAGACGGCGGGCGCCGCCGTCGGCACGGGCGTGCTCGTGACCGGTTCCGTGGTCACGGTCGCGGACGCCCGCATCCTGGTCGGCCGCGCCTGAGCACGAGCGCGGGCCGCGCCTGAGCACGAACGTCGGCCGCGCCTGATCGCGGGCGCCCGAGGCGCCGGTCGCCCGGCACCGGGCGGAGACGTCACCCGGGTGGCGTGTAAGCCCGACCCCGCCGCT
>NZ_JBHWZO010000408.1:0-3214 GCF_042728455.1 Promicromonospora sp. NPDC060204 | reverse complement strand
CCCTTCGCACGAGGGTGCGGACCGCCGTCCGCGTTCCCCTCGGCTTCGCCGTGGGCAGCACCGGTGCGCTGTAGGCGAAACGGCCGCCGAATCGGAAGTTCTGGCGGCATGAGGCACGTTAGGGTCGAGCGACACGACGTCTTAGGACGTGGTCCACAGACGAGAGTCAGAACCGAGGAGATGGACGTGAACGATCTGCTGCGGATGGATGCTGGGCCGGTAGCGCGGACGGAGGGTGCTGGCTTCGGGCTCAACGACTCCATCTACAACCGGCTGCTCAAGGAGCGCATCATCTGGCTGGGGTCGGAGGTGCGCGACGAGAACGCGAACGCGATCAGCGCGCAGATGATGCTTCTCGCGGCCGAGGACCCCGACAAGGACATCTGGCTTTACATCAACTCGCCCGGCGGCTCCATCACGGCCGGCATGGCGATCTACGACACCATGCAGTTCATCAAGCCGGACGTGGCGACGGTCGCGATGGGCATGGCCGCCTCCATGGGGCAGTTCCTGCTGTCCTCCGGCACCAAGGGCAAGCGGTACATCACGCCGCACGCCCGCGTGCTGATGCACCAGCCGTCCGGCGGCATCGGTGGTACGGCCACCGACGTGCGGATCGGCGCGCAGCTCATCATGCACATGAAGAAGGTGCTCGCCGAGCTGACCGCCGAGCAGACGGGCCAGACGCTCGAGACGATCATCAAGGACAACGACCGCGACAACTGGTTCACGGCCTCCGAGGCACTGGAGTACGGCTTCGTCGACCACGTCGTCGAGACCGCTGCGCTGGCCGGCGGCGGCGGCATGAACAGCTGACCGCCCGGAAACGCATCAAGAGCTTTCTCAAGAGGAGATGACCGTGAGTCCTGAAGCCCAGTTCGTCGCAGCCGCAGAGCGCCTTGCCGGCGCCCGTTCGGGTGCACGGATGCCTTTTGCCACCGCCGGCGCCATGCCGTCCGCACGCTACGTGCTCCCGCAGTTCGAGGAGCGCACCGCGTACGGCTTCAAGCGCCAGGACCCGTACACCAAGCTGTTCGAGGACCGCATCATCTTCCTGGGCGTCCAGGTCGACGACGCGTCCGCGGACGACGTCATGGCCCAGCTCCTGGTCCTGGAGACGCAGGACCCGGACCGCGACGTGATGATGTACATCAACTCGCCGGGTGGCTCGTTCACGGCCATGACGGCGCTGTACGACACCATGCAGTTCATCAAGCCGCAGATCCAGACCGTGTGCCTGGGCCAGGCGGCGTCGGCCGCGGCCGTCCTGCTGGCCGCCGGCCAGCCGGGCAAGCGTCTCGCGCTGCCGAACTCCCGCGTGCTGATCCACCAGCCCGCGATGGAGGGTGGCGGCTACGCGCAGGCCTCGGACATCGAGATCCACGCGAACGAGCTGATCCGCATGCGCGAGTGGCTCGAGATGACGCTCGCGACGCACAGCGGCAAGACGCAGGAGCAGGTGCGTGACGACATCGAGCGCGACAAGATCCTGACCGCCGCCCAGGCCAAGGAGTACGGCCTGGTCGACGAGGTGCTCGAGTCGCGCAAGCCCGTCACGGTCGTGACGAACTGACCGCTGAGGTCTGGTCCGTCGAGACCGCAGGCGTCCGACGCCGGGGCCGTGCCACCAATACCGGTGGACGATCCGCCCCGGCGTCGGGCATTGTGGGACACGCCGCGCAGAATCTGACAAAATTGTCATGATCTGGTGAAAATCGGTCAGGCGACCCGCCGGGCCGCCCGGCTGACAACAGGCCACCGGTGGTGTGGAATGGATCTGAGACCGCTCGACGTCGCGGATCTGCTGGGCCAGCCGGCCCGTGCAGGACTTCGCGAGGGTGCACAAGGCGAGGAGACAGGTAGTGGCGCGAATCGGTGACGGCGCGGAACTGCTGAAGTGCAACTTCTGTGGCAAGTCGCAGAAGCAGGTGAAGAAGCTGATCGCCGGACCCGGCGTCTACATCTGCGACGAGTGCATCGAGCTGTGCAACGAGATCATCGAGGAAGAGCTCGGTGAGGCTGCGGAGCTCGGTCTGACAGAGTTGCCCAAGCCCCGCGAGATCTTCGACTTCCTCGAGCAGTACATCATCGGCCAGGACCCCGCCAAGCGCGCCCTGGCCGTTGCCGTCTACAACCACTACAAGCGCATCCAGGCCGGCGAGGCGGGGCGCTCGATCGGCCCCGACGACCAGGACCCGGTCGAGATCGCCAAGTCGAACATCCTGCTCATCGGCCCCACGGGCACGGGCAAGACCTATCTGGCGCAGACGCTCGCCAAGATGCTGAACGTCCCGTTCGCCATCGCCGACGCGACCGCGCTGACCGAGGCCGGCTACGTGGGCGAGGACGTCGAGAACATCCTGCTCAAGCTCATCCAGGCGGCGGACTACGACGTCAAGAAGGCCGAGACGGGCATCATCTACATCGACGAGGTCGACAAGGTGGCCCGCAAGGCCGAGAACCCGTCGATCACGCGCGACGTCTCCGGCGAGGGCGTGCAACAGGCGCTCCTGAAGATCATCGAGGGCACCACGGCCTCCGTGCCCCCGCAGGGCGGACGCAAGCACCCGCACCAGGAGTTCATCCAGATCGACACGACGAACGTGCTGTTCATCGTGGCCGGTGCTTTTGCGGGGCTGGACGACATCGTCGCCGCCCGCTCCCGCAAGCGCGGCATCGGCTTCAGCGCCCCCATGGAGTCCATCAACCAGGACGAGGACCTCTTCGCCGAGGTGCGGCCCGAGGACCTGCAGAAGTACGGCCTGATCCCCGAGTTCATCGGCCGCCTGCCCGTCATCGCCTCCGTCTCGTCGCTCGACCGTGACGCCCTGGTGCGGATCCTGACGGAGCCCAAGAACGCGCTGGTGAAGCAGTACAAGCGCATGTTCGAGATCGACGGCGTGGAGCTCGAGTTCGACGAGCCGGCCGTCGAGGCCATCGCCGAGCAGGCCCTGCTCCGGGGCACAGGGGCGCGCGGCCTGCGGGCCATCCTCGAGGAGGTGCTCCAGCAGGTCATGTTCGACGTGCCGAGCCGCGACGACGTCGAGCGCGTGGTCATCACCCGCTCGGTGGTGCTGGACAACGTGAACCCGACCGTGGTGCCCCGCAAGAGCCCCGTACGCGGCCGCCAGCCGCGCGAGAAGAGCGCGTAACACCCTGACGAACGAGGGGCGCCGAGTCAGCGTCTTGGTCCGCCTCGTCCCGGGTAGAAACC
>NZ_JBHWZO010000407.1:0-3281 GCF_042728455.1 Promicromonospora sp. NPDC060204 | reverse complement strand
GGGGGTCAACCCCCTGCGCGACCCTCTCGATCTGCGACTGCCCCGCATCGCGGGGCCCAGCGGGCTCGTGATCTTCGGCGTGACGGGTGACCTGTCGCGCAAGAAGCTCATGCCCGCCGTCTACGACCTCGCCAACCGCGGCCTCCTGCCGCCGGGCTTCGCCCTGACGGGCTTCGCGCGGCGCGACTGGGAGGACCAGGACTTCGCGCAGGTGGTGCACGACGCCGTCAAGGAGCACGCGCGGACTCCCTTCCGGGAGGCCACGTGGCGCCAGCTCGCCGAGGGCATCCGGTTCGTCCAGGGTTCCTTCGACGACGACGACGCGTTCGAGCGGCTGCGCGAGACCGTCGAGACGCTCGACAAGGAGCGCGGCACGGGCGGCAACCACGCGTTCTACCTGTCGGTGCCGCCGTCGGCGTTCCCCGTGGTCTGCGAGCAGCTCTCCAAGCACGGGCTGTCGCACCCGGACAAGGACGCGGACGGCGACGGCGTGCACGCCTGGCGGCGTGTGGTCATCGAGAAGCCGTTCGGGCACGACCTGGCCAGCGCCAAGGAGCTCGACGCGGTGGTCTCGAAGGTCTTCGACCCGGAGTCGGTGTTCCGCATCGACCACTACCTGGGCAAGGAGACCGTCCAGAACCTGCTGGCGCTGCGCTTCGCGAACACGATGTTCGAGCCCCTGTGGAACTCGAACTACGTGGACCACGTGCAGATCACGATGGCCGAGGACATCGGCATCGGCGGCCGTGCGGGCTACTACGACGGGATCGGCGCCGCGCGCGACGTCATCCAGAACCACCTGATCCAGCTCCTGGCCCTGGTGGCCATGGAGGAGCCCCGCAACTTCGACGCCGCCGAGCTGCGCGCCGAGAAGATCAAGGTGCTCTCGTCCGTGCGCCTGCCGCGTGACCTCGGCAAGCACACCGCCCGCGGGCAGTACGAGGCCGGCTGGCAGGGTGGCGAGGAGGTGCCGGGCTTCCTGGAGGAGGACGGCATCGCGAAGGACTCCACCACGGAGACCTTCGCCGCGATCCGGGTCGACGTCGACAACCGCCGCTGGGCGGGCGTCCCGTTCTACCTGCGGCACGGCAAGCGCCTGGGCCGCCGCGTCACCGAGGTGGCCGTGGTCTTCAAGAAGGCCCCGCACCTCCCGTTCGAGACGTCGCTGACGTCCGAGCTCGGCAACAACGCCCTGGTCATCCGCGTGCAGCCCGACGAGGGCGTCACCATGCGGTTCGGCGCCAAGGTGCCGGGCACGGCCATGCAGGTGCGCGACGTGACGATGGACTTCGGGTACGGGCACTCGTTCACCGAGTCCTCCCCCGAGGCCTACGAGCGGCTCATCCTCGACGTGCTGCTCGGCGACCCGCCGCTGTTCCCGACGCGTGAGGAGGTCGAGCTCTCCTGGAAGATCCTCGACCCGATCACGTCCTACTGGGCACGCAAGGGCCAGCCGGAGCCGTACGCGTCCGGCACCTGGGGTCCGCCGTCGGCCGACGCCATGATGGAGCGCGACGGCAGGACCTGGAGGCGACCGTGATCATCGACATGCCGGACACGACGACCAACGACCTCAACAAGCGCCTGGTGCGCCTGCGCGACGAGGGCGGTGCGGTGGCCCTGGGCCGCGTGCTGACCCTCGTGGTGCTGGCCGACGAGCGCGACGTCGAGGAGTCGGTCGAGGCCGCCAACGACGCGAGCCGTGAGCACCCGTGCCGGGTCATCGTCGTCGCCCCGGCGACGCGCGGTGCGGACGCCCGGCTCGACGCGCAGATCCGCGTGGGCGGTGACGCCGGCGCCTCCGAGGTGGTGGTGCTGCGCGCCTTCGGCCCGCTCCTGGAGCGGACCGACACGCTGGTGATGCCGCTCCTGCTGCCCGACGCGCCGATCGTGGCCTGGTGGCCGCGTGAGGCGCCCGCGGTGCCGTCGCAGGACCCGGTGGGCGCCATGGCGACCCGCCGGATCATCGACAGCACCACGGCCAAGCACCCGCAGGACATGCTCGGCAACCTCGCCGGGACGTACGCCCCCGGGGACACCGACCTCGCATGGGCGCGCGTCACCCTGTGGCGGGCGCTCATCGCGGCCGCCGTGGAGCAGCCGCCGTTCGAGCCCGTGCTGTCCGTGACGGTCGAGGGGCAGAAGCGGCACACGTCGCTCGACCTGCTCGCGGCCTGGCTCGGCGCCCGGCTGAACTGCCCGGCCGAGGTGGTGCGCACCGCCAGCGACGACGCGATCACCCGCGTGGTCCTGGAGCGCAAGAGCGGCCCCATCGTGCTCGACCGCCCGGACGGCCGCACCGTCACGATCACCCAGCCGGGCAAGCCCGCACGCCGGATCGCCCTGCCGATCCGCGCGCTCAACGAGGCCCTGATCGAGGAGCTGCGCCGGCTCGACCCGGACGAGGTCTTCGAGGAGGTCCTCACGCGGGGTCTGGGGCACGTCACCAACCGGACGGCGGCCTGATGCCCGAGTCGTCCGGGGTGCGGCTCGTCGTCGTGCACCCCGACAAGGAGGTGCTCGCGCAGGCGACCGCCGCGCGTCTGCTGACGCGCGTCCTGGACGTGCAGTCGGTCCGCTCTCCCGTGCACGTGGTGCTCACGGGCGGGACGGTCGGCATCGCGTCGCTCGCGGCCGTGGCCGCGAGCCCGCTCGTGCCGGCGATCGACTGGTCGAACGTGCACCTGTGGTGGGGCGACGAGCGGTTCCTGCCGGACGGCGACCCCGACCGCAACGAGACGCAGGCCCGGGAGGCCCTGCTCGACGGCCTCGTCGCCGAGCACGGGCTCCCCGAGGCCAACGTCCACCCGATGCCGGGGCCGACGTCGGTCGCCACGCCCGAGGAGGGCGCGGCGGCCTACGCGGCACTGCTGGCCGAGCACGCGCAGGGCGAGGCGGGCGGCGTCCCGGCGTTCGACGTCCTGCTGCTCGGCATGGGCCCGGACGGGCACGTCGCGTCCCTGTTCCCCGGCCACGAGGGACTGGACGCGCAGGGCACCACCACGGGCGTGCACGGCTCGCCCAAGCCTCCGCCGGAGCGGGTCTCGCTGACGTTCGACGCGATCCGGTCCGCCCGCGAGGTGTGGGTCGTGGCGGCGGGCGCCGAGAAGGCGGACCGCGTTGCGGCAGCCCTGGCCGGCGACCCGGTCACGGAGGTGCCCGCCGCGGGCGCCGTCGGGCAGGCACGGACGCTGTGGCTGCTGGACCTGGAGTCCGCGGGCGCGACGACGGCGACGTCGTAGCACGAGACGCACAGAAAGAGGTGGCCACCCGGTTCGAAC
>NZ_JBHWZO010000406.1:0-3295 GCF_042728455.1 Promicromonospora sp. NPDC060204 | reverse complement strand
AGGGGGCCGTGGCAGAATCTGGGGATCTGCCTCGGCCCGCTCATTTTTGTCCTGCTCCGATGGAGCGGTTCGGCCTACTCGCCGTCCTCGCAGGCGACGCCGTTGCCGTTCCGGTCGAGGTGCGGCAGGTAGCCCGGCGCCGTGTTGGGCAGGGGCGCCGCGCCCGCGGCGCGGACGGCGTCACAGTTCCAGTAGAAGACGGTCCCGTTGCCGTTTCCGTTGCCGTTCCCGTTCTCCTGCTGTTCCTGCTCCTGCTGTTGTTGCTCTTGCTGCTGCTGTTCCTGCTGCTGCTTGAGCGCGGCCTCCTGCTCCTTGACCTGCGCCTCGCGGTCGCCCAGCGCCTTCTCGCGCTCGGCCACCTCGTCGCGCCGCTTGTCGACCTGCGCCTGGTCGGCCTCGATCTCGGCGCGCGCCTCGTCCATCTGCGACCTGATGTTCTGGGCATCCGAGATGGCCTGGTTCGCGTCGGCCTGCTGGCCGGCCGTGACGACCACGCCGATGATCACGCCCAGCGCGAGCCCGGCGATGCCGATGGCGACCATGAGCCCGGCGCCCGGCGGGCGCGAGCCGTTCTGGCGCGACGGGCCGCCGGGGCGCTGGCCGGCCCCCCGGGGGCTGGGCGCCACGGTGCCGACGGGGACGGATCCGCCCGGTCGGCGGTTCGCGTCGTCGATGCTCAGCGGGCCGGGGCCGTTGGCACCCTGCTGGGACTCTGGGCCGGCGGCGGCAGGCGTCGTCGCCTTCCGGCCGCCGAGCCCCTTGAGGGCGGCGAGCATGCCCGACGCCGGGCCCTTGGCCTCGGGCGGCGGGGGCGGTGGCGCCATCCCGGGCTGCGGCGGGTAGACGGGCTGCGGCCCGGAGCCCGGCCGGGGCGGTCCCGCGGCGGGCGGGGCGCCGATGGGCGCCATCGTCATGGTCGAGCCCATCGCGTCCGCGGGGACCATGGCGGGGGGCGCCGACGGCGCGGGCGCCGGACGCCGGGCGGGAGCGTCGATCACCTGGATCGCGACGGTCCTCGTGTCGGCACCTCCGTCCGGGCCGCTGACGGGGGCCGGCGGTGCCGGGGGAGCTGGGGGTGCGGGGGGTGCCGGCGGGGCGGCACCGGTGGGTCCGGAATCGGGCTGGGGGGCGTCGGGGCGGTCGACCCAGTAGTCCCAACCGGGCGGGGCCGGAGGCCACGACGGGTCGGGAGCCCAGGTGGAGTCGGGTCGGAATCCCGGGGGCACCTGCCAACCCGGAGGCGGGTTGAAGCGCACGGGCATGGTTGCTCCTTCGATACGGTCGGCCCCACTATCGGCCATGCAGGCGGGTCGGCGCCAGAAGCACTGGCCATGCCGGACATTTCCCCCGCGTGTGGGAGCGACAGTAGCGCGCTCGTGTCAGAGGTCACTGGTAGACCTGGGGGCATGTTCCTCCTGGAGCGCGACGACGCCAGCACGCTCGTGCACTCGGCCAGCGACCTCGTGGTCGCGGGCGAGTGCGAGTTCCGCCTGCTGCGCCGCCTCGACGAGCTCCTGGGCCGCAGCCCGCGCCGGGTGCGGGAGGAGGACGAGATGCTCGCGCGCACGGCGGCCCTCGGTGAGGATCACGAACGGCGCGTCCTCGCCGGGCACCTGCGCGCCTTCGGCCCGGCCGACGGCGACCGGCCCGGCGGCGTGCTCGAGGTCGCGCCCGCCCGCCGCATGACGCGGGACGACCTGGTCGACGCGCACGACCGCACGCTGGCCGCCCTGGAGCAGGGCGCGGACGTCGTCTACCAGGCCTCGTTCTTCGACGGGCGGTTCCACGGCCGGGCCGACTTCCTGGTGCGTGACCTGCTGGGGGAGACGGTCCGCCTGGGCGGCTCCGAGGGGGTCGTGCCGCCGGAGCGGTGGCCCCGGCACGCCGAGGCGCACGTTCCCCGGCCGCGGTACGCCGTGCACGACTCCAAGCTCGCCCGCCGCACCAAGGTGCGCGCCCTGCTGCAGCTCGCCGCGTACGCGGACCAGCTCATGGCGGCACGGATCGACCCGACCGACGAGGTGCACCTGGTGCTCGGCACCGGGGAGACCACCTCGCACCGGCTCGCCGACCTGCTGCCGGTCTTCCGCAAGCGGCGCACCCGGCTGATCGAGGTCCTGGACGAGCACGTCGCCGACGAGGGCCCCGTGCGGTGGCACGACGAGCGCTACCTGGCGTGCGGCCGGCTGCGCGACTGCCCGGACTGCGCCGAGGCCGCCCAGGAGAGCCGGGACGTGCTGCTCGTCGGCGGGGTGTACGGGGCGCAACGGGCCAGACTGTCCGCGGCGGGCCTCACCACGATCGACGCCCTCGCGACCGCCGAGGACCCGCCGGACGGCATGGCCGCGGGCCGCTTCGAGGGCCTGCGCGCCCAGGCGCGTCTCCAGCTCGGGCTGGACGACGGCGACGGCTCGGTCGCGCTCGACCACCTGCCCGACGGCGTCGACCCGGACGGCCCCGATGCGCGGCTGCGCTGGCAGCTCGTGGCGACCGAGGCGATCGACCGCCTCCCGCCGCCGAGCCCGGGCGACGTGTTCTTCGACTTCGAGGGGGATCCCCTGTGGGAGGAGGCGCGGCTGCCCGGCGACGACCAGGCGCCGGCCATGGGCCTCGACTACCTCTTCGGGTGGGTCGAGCGCCCCGGGCCGGACGGCGGCAACCCGCCCTTCCACGGGCTGTGGGCCGACGACCTGGCGGGTGAGCGCGACGCGCTCGTGCGGTTCGTGGACCACCTCCACGCACGGCTCGCGGAGCACCCCGACCTGCATGTCTACCACTACGCCGCCTACGAGCGGACGCACCTGCTCTCGATCGCGGCACGCCACGGCGTCTACGAGGACGAGGTGGACCAGCTCCTGCGCGACGGCGTGCTCGTCGACCTCTACGCCGTGGTCCGGTCGTGCCTGCGCATCTCGAACCGGTCGAAGTCGATCAAGAAGCTCGAACCGCTGTACATGCAGGACGACCCGGCGCGGGAGGGCGTCACGAGCGCGACGGCGTCGGTCACGGAGTACGCGGAGTACGCGAAGTTGGTGAGTGAGGGGGACGCGCGGGCTGCGGGGTTGCGGCAGCGGATCTTGGACTACAACGAGTACGACTGTCGGTCGACGTTGCGGTTGCTTGATTGGTTGCGGTTTGCGCGGGGTTCGGTCGGTTCTGTTTCTGGTGGAGCGGCCGGGGCGGCCCGGGCAGCGGGCGCGGCTGGGGCGGCCGCGGGAAGCGAGACCCCGCGCGCGGATGCGTTCACGGGCCCCAGGGGGCCCTCCACTTCGGGAAGGGATACATCCGCGCGCGG
>NZ_JBHWZO010000405.1:0-3340 GCF_042728455.1 Promicromonospora sp. NPDC060204 | reverse complement strand
CGCCCTGGGGTGGGGCGGACGGCGCGGCGCTCTTTTCCAGGGGCCGACGGCGCGGCGTCCTTCGTCGTCGGGCCGACGGCGTCAGCTGATCTTGCGCTTGTATGCGGCGATCGCGAGGACGTAGGCGATCACGAGGATGCCGACGAGCCAGCCGAGCGCGATCCAGATGTCGTTGCCGACGGGCTGCTGGGCGAACAGGGCGCGGATGGTGTCCACGATCGAGGTCACGGGCTGGTTCTCCGCGAACCAGGCGACCGGGCCCGGCATGGTCTCGGTGGGCACGAACGCCGAGCTGATGAACGGCAGGAAGATCAGCGGGTAGCTGAATGCGCTCGCGCCGTCCACGGTCTTGGCGGAGAGCCCGGCGATCACCGCGAGCCAGGTCAGGGCCAGGGTGAACAGGACCAGGATGCCCGCGACGGCGAGCCAGTCGAGCAGCGAGGCGCCGGTGCGGAACCCCATGAGCAGCGCGACGCCGATGACGATCGCCACCGAGATCAGGTTGGACACCACGGACGTCAGCACGTGCGCCCACAGCACGCTGGAGCGCGCGATCGGCATCGACTGGAAGCGTTCGAAGATGCCGCCCTGCATGTCGAGGAACAGCCGGTAGGCGGTGTACGCGATGCCGGAGGCGATGGTGATGAGCAGGATGCCGGGGAGCATGTAGTTGACGTACGACTCGCCGGTGCCGGTGTTGATGGCGCCGCCCAGCACGTAGACGAACAGGAGCATCAGCGCGATCGGCGTGACGGCCGTGGTGATGATCGTGTCGGGGCTGCGCAGGATGTGGCGCAGGGAGCGACCGGTGAGCACACCGGTGTCGCCCAGGACGTGGGAGGTCATCGGGTTTCCTTTCCTGCCGCGGCGGTGCCGCTGGTCGTGTCGTCAGAGGTGGTGCCGGGCTCGGCCGGGTCGGGCTCGCCGACGAGGGTGAGGAACACGTCCTCCAGCGAGGGCTGCTTCTCCACGTACTCGACCTTGGCCGGCGGCAGGAGCGCCTTGAGCTCGGCCAGGGTCCCGTTCTGGATGATGGTGCCCTTGTGCAGGATCGCGATGCGGTCGGCGAGCTGCTCGGCCTCGTCCAGGTACTGCGTGGTCAGCAGCACGGTGGTGCCGTTGTTCGCGAGCTCCTTGACGGTCTGCCACACCTCGATCCGGGCCTGGGGGTCCAGGCCGGTGGTGGGCTCGTCGAGGAAGATGATCGGCGGGTTGCCGATCAGGCTCATCGCGATGTCGAGGCGACGGCGCATGCCGCCCGAGTAGGTGGCGGCCCGGCGGCCGCCCGCGTCGGTGAGCGAGAAGCGGGCCAGCAGGCCGTCGGCGACGGCGCCCGGGTCGGGCAGGTGGCGCAGCTTCGCCACGAGCACGAGGTTCTCCCGGCCCGAGAGGATCTCGTCGACCGCGGCGAACTGCCCGGTCAGGCTGATCGACTCGCGCACGTCGCCGGCCTGGGAGCCGACGTCGAAGCCGTGCACGGTGGCGGTGCCCGCGTCGGCCTTGAGCAGCGTCGACAGGATCCGCACGAGCGTGGTCTTGCCCGCGCCGTTGGAGCCGAGCAGGGCGAAGATGCTGCCCGCCGCGACGTCGAAGTCGACGCCGCGCAGCACGTGCAGGTCCTTGAAGGACTTCTCGATGCCGTGCACCCGGATGGCGGGTGCCGTGGCCTGGTCGGTGGTCATGTCCAGTTCTCCTTCGCTGGGGGAAATCTCTGGGGAATCTCGGGGGTCAGGGACGGCGGACGACGATGTCGCCGTAGCCGGTGCTGGCGTGGATCTCGGCGGTCGACTCGTTCTCGACCGGGCCCTCGGTGGGGGTCAGGTGGTTGCGGACGCTGCCGTGCTCGGAGGCGACGTCGAGGTAGGCGGCCACGCCCTCGGGCACGCCGACCTCGATGGTGCCGTAGGACGTGGTGAGCGTGGCGCTGCCGGACTCCAGGTTGTTCACCCGGATGCCCGCGTGGGCGGACTTCACGGTGAGGGTGCCGTGCACCTGGCTGACCATGATGTCGGCGTGCGCGCCCTGCACCTGGAGGGTGCCGGTCACGGAGCCGACGGTCGTGGTGCCGTTGCTCGCGCGGATCGTGGCGTCGCCCGCGATCTCGTCGACGCGCACCGAGCCGGAGCTCACCTTGATGTCGGCGGTTCCGGCGACCCGGCGGGCGCTCACTGAGCCGGCGGACACCTTGAGGGTGACGCGGTCGACGTCGTCCAGGGTGACGTTGCCGGACGCGAGGGTCATGTCGACGGAGGCGAGGGCGCCCTCGGCGTAGAGCGAGCCGGTCTTGCCGCGCAGCTCGGAGCCGGTGGGCAGCTCGACGGTGATGTCGGCGGTGCCGGCCGCGAACGGCAGCACGTACTGCTTCCACGAGTTCGGGTAGGTGATGGTCACGGCGTCGCCGTCGCGCTCGACGCGGATCTCCTCGGCGGCGCGCACGCTGCCGGACTTCTTGTCGGTGGGCAGGACGGTGACGACGACGTCGTCCCGTTCGCCGGCGACGACGTGCAGGTTGGCGAACGGCACGTCCACGACGACGGGGACCGGGTGGGGGGCGGGGAAGGTAGGCATGGCGAGGCTCCAGGGCGGTGTGAAAGATGGTGGTGATGTCTGTGGTGTCGGTGTGGTGTCACCTGGTCGGGCGGGTGGTGCCGCGGCGCGGGGTCGCGCGTGCGGTCAGCGCACCCACCCGGTGACACGGCTGTTGGCGCGCTGCTCGGAGCCGGCGGGCTCGGCCGCCCGGCCGGGCGGCCGCTCGACGGCGGCGGCGACCGCCCGCACGAGCCAGGTGTTGACCGAGACGCCGTCGCGCGCGGCGGCGAGCTCAGCCTGCGCCTTGAGGTGATCGGGCAGGCGCAGGGTGGTGCGGGTGGTGGCCCCCGCCTCGGCCTCGACCTGGGCCGATGCCGGGGCGGCGGGGGTCGCGGGGGCGGCGGGCGCCGCCAGGGCGGCCGGGCCGGCCTGGGCCGCCGGCGCGGTGACGACGAACTCCGGGGAGCCGCCGCGCAGCCGCACGTCGACCGAGCCCGGGGCGAGCTCCGCGGAGATCTCCCCGGCGGCGTCGGAGAGGGCGCTGAGCAGGACGAGCCGCGCGGCGGCGTCCAGCGGTGCGGTCAGGCGGGCGGCGAGCTCGCGGGCGTCGTCACCACCGGCGGCGGCTGCCGTGGCGAGCTGACGCTGGAGTTCGTCGGCGTATCGGTTCAGGTCCATGGCACCATCATGACACCATCGTGGTGTCACCGCAAGGGGGTTGGTGCCACGAACTGACACCACGCTTCTACGGCGAGGTTGCTGGTGCGCTTCTACCCCGTCATTCGGCCCGGAATCACGCGCATTTCGGGCC
>NZ_JBHWZO010000404.1:0-3342 GCF_042728455.1 Promicromonospora sp. NPDC060204 | reverse complement strand
CCCGGCTCGGGTGCCCGCCACGTCTGTGCCGTGATCAGCGGCGATGCGCACGGTACGTGCGCGAGATCTCAGGCCGGCCCGCGAGCGGGCCGGTAGCGTCAGGCCGCCTTGGCCTCGAGGATGTCGACCACGAACACCAGCGTCGAGTTCGCCGGGATCGCGCCGTTCTCCTGGTCGCCGTAGCCCTGGTCAGCCGGGACGACGAGCAGCACCTGGCTGCCGACCTTCTGGCCGGCGATGCCGTTGGTCCAGCCGGGGATCACACCGCTCAGCGGGAACGACGTCGGCGTGCCACGGCTCCACGAGGAGTCGAAGGACGTGCCGTCGAGCAGGCAGCCCGCGTACTGCACGGTGACCGTCTGGTCCTTCGTGACCTCGGCGCCGTCGCCCTCGACGAGAGGCTGGACCACCAGCTCGGTGGGCGCCTCGTAGTCCGTGGGGATGGTCACGGTCGGCTGGCCGTCGTCGGCGAGCTCGACGGTGGGCAGGCCCTCCTTGGGGGCCACCTCGGTGCCCTCGGCACGCGCCGGGATCTCCTTGGACTCGGTCACCTCGACCATCGTCACCTGGATGGTCTGGTCCATCGCGGTGCTCGCCATGAGGAGGCGCGCGCCGACCTTCTGGCCGATCAGGCGGTCGTTCAGCAGGTCGTACTGCGGGTCGCCGAGCGTGAACGACTCCGGCTTCTTGGTCTCCCAGGTCGAGCCGCTGGTCGAACCGTCCTTGCCCGCGATGACCACGTAGTTGATGGTCACCTGGGCGCCCTCGACGAGCTCCGCGCCGGTGCCCTCGTCCACGACGCGGGACGTCGGGGACGTGACCTTGAGCGGCGCCTTGAACGTCACCTTCGGTTCCTTGCCGACCGGGCCGGAGACCTCGATCGCATCGACCGCCTTGACGTCCTCCTCGGACGGGCTGGGCACGGGCGACGCCTCCGGGGCGGCCGCAACCTCGCAGACGTTTCCGTCGGATGCGGCGGCGTTGTCGCTCCCGGAGTCGTCGGCGCTCGCGCAGCCGGTGAGCGCGATGGATGCCAGCGCGACGGCTGCCAGGGCGGCAGTGGTGCGGTGCTTCACGAGTAGTCCTTCGGTAGGTGTGCGCCTTGCTGGGGACCGCCACACTCTAGCGGGCGGAGATGAGTGCGGCTCCCAGGCATTGTGGTGCGCGATGCGGGCTGTTCCCGAACAGCCTTGAGCCATCCGCTCCGCCCTGCGGAACAATAGATGGCATGCCGTCGAACCGCCGCTCCAGCAAGCGTCCGTATGCCGCGGGCCATGTTCCCCTCGACGTGGACCGGGCGACGGGCGGACGTCGCAGCGAGTCGGCGGCGGACGGCGAGTGGGTGGTGCAGCGGATCCGGTCGTCCGACAAGACTTATGTCTGCCCTGCCTGCCGCCAGGAGGTCACGCCGGGCACGGCGCACGTCGTCGCGTGGAAGACGGACGGGTTCGGCGGGCCCGAGGCCGGGCTGGACGCGCGGCGACACTGGCACACGAGCTGCTGGCAGCGCCGGGCCAACCTGCGCTGAGGCAACGGGCCTGCCGTACCTGCGGCCAGGGTGCTGCGACACACACCCCGACGCCGGCGCGTCCTCCCGCGTGCGGGAGGAGAATGGTCCCGATGACCACTGAAGCGACGCCGGACGCGGCCTCCGGCCAGACGACCCACCAGATCCGCTCGCTCACCGTGCTGCCCGCGCAGCGGGAGGACGTCGAGCTGCACACCGCCGACGGCCTCACGCTCGTGGGCGAGCTCGCCCTGCCGGCGGACGCCGAGCCCGCGGCCAGCCTGCTGACGCTCCACCCGCTGCCCACGCACGGCGGCTTCATGGACTCCCACGTGTACCGCAAGGCCGCGTGGCGGCTGCCCGCGCTGGCCGACCTGGCGGTGCTGCGGTTCAACACCCGGGGCACCTCCTCCCCGCGCGGCACGAGCGAGGGCACGTTCGACGGCGGCGAGGCGGAGCGGTACGACGTCGCGGCCGCGATCGAGTTCGCCGAGTTCCGCGGGCTGCCCCGGCCGTGGCTGGTCGGCTGGTCGTTCGGCACGGAGCTGGTCCTCAAGCACGGCGCCGACCCGAGCGTCGAGGGCGCCGTCCTGCTCTCGCCGCCGCTGCACCGCGCGACGGACGAGGACCTGGACCGCTGGGCGGCGTTCGGCAAGCCGCTCGTCGTCCTGGTGCCGGAGCTCGACGACTACCTCCGGCCCGACGAGGCCCGCCGGCGCTTCGCGCGGGTGCCGCAGGCCGAGGTGATCGGCGTCGACGGCGCGAAGCACCTCTGGGTCGGCGAGCCCGCCGTCGCGCGTGCGCTGAACGAGATCGTCGCCCACGTCCTGCCCGACCACCCGCTCCCGCTGCCGACCCACTGGGACGGCCCGCTGGGCGCCTCCTGAGCAAAGACCACCAAGGCACCACCAGGCACCATCACCACCACAGCACCCACCAGAGGAGGACGACGATGACCTCTCGAGCCACCAGGAACCTGGCGACCTTCACGCTGCGCGACGGCGGGGGCGTGCCGCTCGTGCTGCTGCACGGCTTCCCGCTCGACCACCGGATGTGGGCGGCGTGCGCGGAGTACCTCCCGCCCGGCGTCCGGGCCATCGCGGTGGACCTGCCCGGTGCCGGGCACAGCGACCTGGACGGGTTCCCGCCGAGCATCGAGCACATCGCCGACGCGGTGTACCTGACGATGACCGACGCGGGGGAGGGCAACGCCGTCGTCGTCGGGCACTCGATGGGCGGGTACGTCGCGCTCGCGCTGGCCGAGCGGCACCCGGGTTTCGTGGCGGGGCTGGGCCTGGTGAACACGAAGTCGACGGCGGACACCGAGGAGGCGCGCGCCAAGCGGCTGCGGATCGCCGCCGCGGTCGACGCCAGCCAGACCGTGGACGCGGTGCTCGGGATGCCCGCCAACCTGGTCGGCGCCACCAGCACGGAGCACCGCCGCAACCTGTTCCCCGTCCTGGACTCGTGGATCCGCGCCCAGTCGCCGGCGGGAGTCGCCTGGTCGCAGCGCGCGATGGCGTCCCGGCCCGACCGCACCTACGTGCTCGATCGCCTGGACGCGCCGGTCGCCGTCGTGGTGGGGGCCGAGGACTCGATCACGCCGCTGGCCGAGGCCGAGCACATGGTCCGGGCGGCGGGCTCGCCCCTGGGCCCCGCGATGGGCGACGCCGCGCTCACGCTGGTGCCCGGCGCCGGGCACCTGAGCGTCGTCGAGGAGCCCCAGGCGGTCGCCGCGGCCCTCGGCCTGCTGCACACGCACGTCGTGGCGCACCACTGAGCACACCGACACCCTGAGCAGAACGGCACCACTGAACAGAACGAGGGGCGTGACC
>NZ_JBHWZO010000403.1:0-3347 GCF_042728455.1 Promicromonospora sp. NPDC060204 | reverse complement strand
GGTCACCGGAGTGACCTGGGCGTCTGACACGTTCGGCGGGGGCGGCCGACGGCGGAGCGTCAGGCCTGGAGCTCCTCCTGCGTCACCAGCGGGTACACACCGTCGGCGTCATGCACCTCCCGCCCCGTGACGGGCGGGTTGAACGTGCAGATCAGCCGCAGGTCCGTCGTCGGCCGCATCGTGTGCTTCTCGTTGCCGTCCAGCAGGTACATCGTCCCGTCGGAGATCTGATGGCGCTCGCCGGTCTCCCGGTTCTCCAGCTCGCCGGTGCCGCCCACGCAGTACACGGCCTCGATGTGGTTGGCGTACCACATCTCGGTCTCCGTCCCGGCGTACATGGTGGTCTCGTGGAACGAGAAGCCCACGCCCTCCTGGGCGAGCACCAGGCGGCGGCTCCGCCAGGTCTCGGACCGCACGTCGCGGTCGGTGTCCTCCAGGTCGGCCAGTCGCGTGACGATCACTTGGTGTCCTCTCCTCGGGGGTCTGCCTGGTTCGCATGTCCGGCAACTTGGGGTCCGGAAACATCGTGGACAGCGCTGTCGTCGACCGCCGGCGCGCCCAGCACCTCAGCCGTCGCGGCCGCGATGATGTCCACCCCGGACCGCAGCTCGTCCGAGCCGATGGTCAGCGCGGGCATCGTCTTGAGCACCTCGTCCTCGGGCCCGGACGTCTCCACCAGCAGGCCGCGCTCGTAGGACGCCGCGGCGATCTTCGACGCCGCCGACGGGTCGGGGAACTTGATGCCGGTCAGGAACCCCCGGCCCTTGACGACGGCGCCGTCGTACCCGTTCGCGATCTGGGCCAGGCCGTCGTGCAGCTCGGTGGCGCGCGCCCTGACGCCCTCGGCGAAGGTGTCGTTCGCCCAGAACTGGTTCAGTGCAGCGGTGGCCGTGACGAACGAGGTGTTCTGGCCCCGGAAGGTGCCGTTGTGCTCGCCGGGCTCCCACTGGTCCAGATCGGGGCGGATCAGGGTGAGCGCCATCGACAGCCCGAAGCCGGAGATCGACTTCGACAGGCACACGATGTCGGGAACGATGCCCGACTCCTCGAAGCTGAAGAACTCGCCCGTGCGGCCGCAGCCGGCCTGCACGTCGTCCAGGATCAGCAGGATCCCGTGGGCGCGGCACAGCTCGGACAGGGCGCGCAGCCACTCCGGCCGCGCCGCGCTGAGCCCGCCCTCGCCCTGCACGGACTCCACGATGATCGCCGCGGGCTTGTCGACACCGGAGCCGCTGTCGCTGAGCACCCGTTCGAGCCACAGGAAGTCCTCGGTGGCGCCCGAGAAGTAGTCGTCGTACGGGATCTTCGAGCTGTTGGTCAGCGGCAAGCCTGCGCCGTTGCGCTTCATCGAGTTGCCGGTCACCGACAGCGCGCCCAGCGTCATGCCGTGGAACGCGTTGGTGAACGAGAGGATGTGCTGCCGGCCGGTCACCTTGCGGGCCAGCTTGAGGGCGCTCTCCACCGAGTTGGTCCCGGTCGGGCCGGGGAACATCACCTTGTAGTCCAGGTCGCGGGGCGCCAGGATCCGGTCCCGGAACGTCGTCAGGAACTCCCGTTTGGGCACCGTGTGCATGTCGAGCGCATGCACGATCCCGCCGCTGCGCAGGTAGTCGATCAGCGCGTCCAGCAGCACCGGGTGGTTGTGCCCGTAGTTGAGGGCGCCCGCTCCGGCGAAGAAGTCGAGATAACTTCGGCCGTCCTCGGCCTGGATCGTGCTGCCGGACGCCGTGGTGAAGGTCGTGGGCCAGCTACGGCAGTAGCTGCGCACCTGGGACTCGAGCTCGTCGAAGATGCTGGTGCTGCCAGAACTACTGACACTGCTGATGCTGCTGGTCGACGGGTCGCTGGGCATGGCGGTGTTCGGGCGCATGGCTCCTTCTGCGGTCCGGCTCTGCCGGCCGGACTCGGCTGGGGTAGATCGTGTGGGGTAGATCGTGTGGGGTGCTGCTGGGCGTGCGGGATCGTGCTGGGTACTGCAGGGGTGTCTGACCGGGACCAGGGTCAGGAGAGTGGCCCGATGCGGAACACGAGCTCCGCGTCGTGGCCGTCCGGGAACGCCTCCGTGGGGAAGACGGTCCGCACGTCGACGGGCGCACCCTGGGCCGACGCGAAGGACATGAACAGGGCGATCGACGCCGTGTTGTCCGAGGTGATGGTGGTCTCCACGTGGGTGCACCCGGGATGCTGCCCCGCGAGGTGCGCGAGCATCCGGGACGCCAGCCGCTGTCCGCGGTAGGCGTGGTCCACGGCCACCTGCCAGACCATCAGGGTGGTCGGCTCGTCGGGCCGGACGTATCCCGTGACGAACCCGGCGGGTTCGCCGTCGACGGTCACGATCACCGACGTCCGGGCGAAGTCACGTGCCCAGAGGAGGTACGCGTAGGACGAGTTGAGGTCCAGCGTCTTGCTGTCGCGCGCCAGGCGCCACATCGCTGCTCCGTCATCGACGGTGGGCTCCCTCAGCGCCACCGTGGTCTCGGTCGGATGGATGTGCTTGAGTTCCTCTTCGAGGTTCTGCATGACAAATCGACCGTAACGAACTTGGGTGATAATTGCACATTGCGAACCCGTGACGATCCCGTGACTGGCATGTTCCCGCGGCAAACTCGGGGTAACGCCGCCAGCGCGCCCCGGCGCGCTAGTCTGTCGCGGTGAGCGAGCCATTCATCCGTCAGTACCACGTCGCCGACCGCGCCGACGTCGCCGACATCTGCGTCCGCACCGCCGCGGCCGGCACCGACGCACGCGGCATCTACTCGTCCGACCTGATCATGCCCGACGTCTACGCGCTGCCCTACGTGGACCACTCCCCCGACCTCGCCTGGGTCGTCGAGCACGAGGGCCGCGCCGCCGGGTACATCGTCGCCGCCGCCGACACCCGCGCCTTCGCTCAGTGGTGGGCACGTGAGTGGACGCCGGGCTTCGTCGAACGCCACCCCGCACCCGGCCCCGCCACGGGACACAACCCCGGCTACACCGAGGCCCAGCTCCTGCGCGACGGCGCCGACCCCGAGCGCATGGTCCGCGGCCTGCGCCACGGCGAGCTCGAGACGCACCCCGCCCACCTGCACATCGACCTGCTGCCCGTGCTGCAACGCCGCGGCCTCGGCTCCCAGCTCATCGACACCCTCCGCGCGGCGCTCGCGGAGCGGGACGTGCCGGGCGTACACCTCGGCTACGCGTCGGAGAACACCTCGGCCGCCAAGTTCTACGACCGGTACGGCTTCCAGGAGCTCCCCTCCTCGACCCCGACCGCCCCGCTGGTAGGCATCGCCACCTCCTGACGCCCTCCACCGCCTGAAACTCCCCGCTGAGTGCTGGGTATTTGCGCTCCTGGACCCCAGAAC
>NZ_JBHWZO010000402.1:0-3406 GCF_042728455.1 Promicromonospora sp. NPDC060204 | reverse complement strand
AGCGAGAGGCGCCGCCTCCGCACCGGATACCCGGTGGCGGAGGCGACGCCTCACGAGAAGCTCTGTTCAGGCAGTGGCTCAGCTCTGCTTTTTGTCGTCAGAGCCTGCGGCTCCGCTCCGGGCGAGTGCCTCGTTCCTCGGCCCTCACCCTGCGCTGCGCCTCCGGCTCAGACGACGCGGATGAAGGTCGGGCTGTTCTGCCACATCTCGGTGTAGCGCACCGGCATGCCGGCAGCCCACGCCTCGATGATCATGCCGTTGCCCGCGTAGAGGGCCACGTGGCCGGGCGTCCAGACGATGTCGCCCGGCTCGGGGTACGTGACCTGGTAGCCGGAGCTGAGCAGCGCGCCCGACGAGTGCGGCAGGGAGATCCCGAGCTGCGCGTACGTGTACTGGATCAGGCCCGAGCAGTCCATGCCCTCCGCCGGCGAGTTGCCGCCCAGCACGTAGGTGATGCCCAGGTAGTTGAAGGCGACGTTGACGGCCTGCTGGCCGAGCGGGACGGGGTCCGGCGCGTCGACCGAGACGACGGCGGGGCCCTCGCCCTTCTCGCCGTCGGCGCCCGTGGAGGTCCCCAGGGCTTCCATCTCGATCGGCATCTTCGCGTCGGCCGGGACGGTCACGGTGGGGGCGGCGGCGACGGACTGCTTGGCCACCGCGGTGAGGGAGTTGAGGTCGACCGAGTTGAGCTTCGCGGTCTTGACGTCGGTCTTCAGGTCCATCGCCGGGGCCGCGTGGGCCGTCGTCGCGATGGTGGAGATCAGGACGCCACCGGCGGCTGCGGCGAGCGCGCCGCGGCGGGCAACTGTGCCGGCGTTCTCGGTGGCGGTACGAGCGAGGATGGTCAGCGGTGTCTGGGCCGGGCGGCTGTCACGATGCCGTCCGCGGAGGGAGTTCGTCACCTAATGTCTCCTGTACCGCCTGCGAGGTCAGCTGTCGGGTTCGGGTAGGAGTACAACCCGGCCGCACGGCTACTGGGGGGTTTCCGTCCGGCTTCACCCCGAGGACGACGATCCTGCTGTCGCCCGGGAATGGGTCCCCCGCTCCTGTCTTGAACGTCTGGTCACGAACCGGTGACAGGACTCGGCGTCCGGATCGCGACTCCACCGTGGGGGTGGAGCAGAAGTCAAAGTACACACGTTCACGGAAAAAGTCACGATCGGGTTACGCATTACGGTCTGACCCAACGAAGGCGCAGATTTGCGTCGTTCCGGGCTTCAGGGGTTATGACCGACATCACACATCCGCTAGCGTTCGGCGGCATGGGCGAATCGCACTCCCGTATCTCCGCCTGGTGGGTGTTTCCCATCAGTGCGATCGTCTGGTGGACCTGCGGGTTCCTGCCCTGGCTCGCCCAGCTGTCGTACCAGGTCACCGGCGTCGCGCAGGCTTCTGACGCCGCCGCGGCGGGCCTCCTTCCACTGCCCTTCACGGCCGACGGCGCAGTGGTCGGCCTCGTCGTGATGGCGCTGCTCGGCGGCGTGCTCGCCGGGGCGACCGCCCGCCTGGCCCGTTCGGCCGGAGGGGGCGCCGGCGCCGCGATCGCCGGCACCCTGCTCGCGATGGCCGGGGCCGGCGGCGCCTCCTGGTGGCTCGCGGCCCGCGAGACCGTCCCGGGTGACGCCATGCCGCTCGGCATGCTCCTGGTCACCTGCGCGGCCGGGATCGTCGGCCTCGGGGCCGGACTCCTGGCGGGCCTCGGGCCGGCGGCGCTGCGCGGCGTCGCCCTCGCCCTGCCGGTGGTGCTCCTCGACGGCTGGTTCTGGGGCTTCGTGCCCGGCAACGAGGTGTCCCCGACCGGCACGTGGTGGGTGTTCGCCGTGGCGCTCGGTATCGCGTTCGGGCTCACCGTGGACAGCAGGCCGATCGAGCTGCTCGGCTGGCTGCCCGCCGCCGGCGCCGTCTGGGTGCTCCAGGCGGCCGGGCCTGCCCTGCTCGCGGTGCAGGAGAACATCTGGCCGGGTTCCGCGCTCACCGAGGACCCGCTGTCCGCCGTGGCCATCGCCGCGGGCAAGATCGCCTCCGCGGCGGTCGTGGCCGACGGGCACCAGCTCGGTGCCTGGGTGGTCGCCCTGCTGCTCGGAGCGGCCATCGCCGCGCTCCGGCTGTCTCGGGAGGCCGGCGACGAGAGCGAGCTCTCCGAGGCGTGGGCCTGACACGTCGCGCCCCTACTGATTGCGATTGTGTAAATTTCACCCCCCACCGGGCGCGAGGCCTGTTCGGCGCCGACCCGGTCGCCCTAGGTTTGCCCCAGTTCAGGGGTAATCAACCTCTGTGCGAACAATGGGGGCATATATGAACAGGAAGTCATTCGTCGGCGCCGCCACCTCCGCGGCGCTCGTCGTGGCGGCGCTGGTCGCCGCGGCACCGGGTGCGCAGGCCGCGACCAGCGATCCCCTCCGGGACAGGCAGTGGGGCCTGGACCAGATCAACGCCGAGGCGGCCTGGGCGGCCAGCACCGGCGACGGCGTGGTGGTGGCCGTGGTCGACACAGGAGTCGACTTCGACCAGCCCGACCTGGCGGGGCAGCTCCTGCCGGGTGCCACCTTCACGGGCTGCGCGGACGTCCGCCCCTGCGGCGCAGGGGACTTCAGGGGCCCCGACGGCACCAACGACGGCGACGAGCACGGGACGCACGTGGCAGGCATCGTCGCCGCCGCGACGGACAACGGCATCGGCGTCGCGGGCGTGGCGCCGGACGCGAAGATCCTCCCGGTCAAGGTGCTGGAAGCCGGGTCGGGCTCGTCGCAGGACATCGCGGACGGCATCCGCTGGGCGGCCGACCACGGTGCCGACGTCATCAACCTCTCCCTGGGCTCCGGCCTGGGCGGGCAGCTGCTGACGATCATCGGCGTCGACACCCTGATGCGGGACGCCATCGCCTACGCGCGCGAGCGCGGTGTGCTCACGGTGGCGGCGGCCGGCAACTCGTCGACGCCGCTCTGCAGCGACCCGGCGTTCACCAGCGTCGCGATCTGCGTCGGGGCCACCGACTCGGCCGGGCTTCACTCCTACTACTCGGAGCTGCCGGTCAAGCTGGACCTGAAGAGCGTCTCGGCGCCTGGCGGGTCGGGCGGGCTGACCGGCTGCGACGGTGACGTCTGGTCGACGGTTCCCGTGGGCACGGGTTCCGACACCTGCGCGGGCGGCAGCTACGACTCCTACGCGGGCACGTCGATGGCGACGCCGCACGTGGCCGGGGTCGCGGCGCTCCTGTTCGCGCAGGGGCGCCCGGTCGACGAGGTGGAGAGCGCCATCCTCCGCACGGCCCACGACCCGCTGCTGGGTCTCACCGGGCTGTGGACGCCGCTGTACGGGTACGGCGTCGTCGACGCGGCCGCGGCGGTCGCGTACTGACGCCAGGGGAGCCTGGCGCGCAGGAGCACCGCGGCCCACGCCGCGGTGC
>NZ_JBHWZO010000401.1:0-3454 GCF_042728455.1 Promicromonospora sp. NPDC060204 | reverse complement strand
GTCCAAAGCGAAGAAACCTGGGCCTCAAAGGGGAGGACGTGGGGCCGGATCGACCCGGGGCTCCCGACGGCGGAGCAGCAGTCGGGCCGACGGTCGGCGGGCGGAGCGTCAGGCCGGAGCGCGGAGGGCCAGGCGCGGGAGCAGGATCTGCTCCCAGAGGACCGCGCGCTTCGGCCGGAAGAAGCCCGAGTGCCCGATCCGGGTCAGGCCGTGGTCGGCGGCGCGCATCTCGACGAGCTCCACCTCGGCGCCCGGGAACTCGCGGCTCCAGTAGCGGATCGACTCCGGGGAGATCAGCTCGTCGTCCGCGGTCCACAGGGCGGTGACCGGCGTCGCGACCTTCGCGAAGCGGTCCCGCAGCTCGGGGAGCTCGCTGAACAGGTAGTCCGGGTGCAGGCACCAGCGGCCCCACTGGCGCATGACGCCGCCGGGCAGGTCGTCCAGGATCCGCAGCCGCCGGCCCGGGTAGTAGCCCGCCAGCGCCGTCGCGGCCGGTGCGATGACGCGCCAGAGCAGGGGCGACCAGGTCCGGATGGCCGGAGCGGCCTTGCCCCGCCAGCCGGTTCCCGAGGTCACCATCACGCAGCGGTCGACGCCGACGTCGGCCAGGAAGCCCAGGCTCTGGCCGCCGAACGAGTGCCCGACCCAGGTGAGCGGGACGCCGTCGGCGTCGGCCCGGCCGCGCGCGTGGAGCGCGGCGGCCTCGGCGTCGTGGTACCAGTCGAGGGCGGTGACCGTCGAGTCCCGCAGGGGGCCGTAGAGCTCCGGCTCGGAGCCGCGGTAGGAGAACGTGAGCACCGCGAACCCGCGTTCGGCGAGCCACGTGGCGGTGTGCCGGTAGAACCGCATCGGCATGGCCATGGCCGGCGCGATCGCCACGACGCCGACAGGGGCGCCGTCCGGCAGGAACCAGCGGCCCGCGACCCGCTCGCCGCCGTCGGCGAGGAAGCTCACGTCTTCGGTGCTCACGTCCGGGAGGCTACCAACCGGCCCGGCCCTCGCCGAAGACCGCACACGCCCACAGAAGGTACAAAAGCATCGAAGTGCCCCCCTGGCGTATCCTCGCCACGGCACGGTGAAATTCATCCGGCGGGAGGATGACATGCTCAGTGACGTGCTCGGCCTGACCAAGTCGCAGTCGCTCGCGTACCGCGAGCTCGTGGCCTCACCATCGCTCGACGCCGCGGAGCTGGCACACCGGCTCGGGTGCGACCCGGGCGACGCCCTGGACGTGCTCCGCACGCTGGAGAACCACGGCCTCGCGGCCCGGCAGAGCGCGGACGACTCCCGGTTCCAGGCCGCTCCCCCCGAGATCGCGCTGGGCGCGCTGCTCGCCCGGCGCAAGGACGAGATCCGCGCGGCGCAGGTCGAGCTGATCGAGCTCGAGGAGGACTTCCGGCGCTCGTCGGCGCTGCGGCCGGCGACCGACGTCGTCGACGTGGTGCGCGGGGCGGACGCCGTGAAGCACCGCATCATGCAGCTCCAGCTCGGCGCGCGCGAGACGGTGGAGTCGTTCACCAAGCCGCCGGTCTTCGTGATGTCCGCCGAGGACAACACGGCCGAGGACCAGGCTGTGGCCCGCGGCGTCCGGTACCGGGTGGTGGTCGACCGCGTGTTCCTGGACACGGGCATGATGCGGGTGGACGACGTCGCCGCAGCCATCGACAACGGCGAGGAGGTGCGGTTCTCCGAGCGGGTGCCGATCAAGCTGTTCATCATCGACCGCCGGCTCGCGTTCGTGCCGATCCAGACCGTGGTGGACGCCGAGGACTCCGACCTCGCCCCCGACCTGGTGGGCGCGCTGATCATCCATCCCTCCGGGCTGCTCGACGCCCTCATCGCCCTGTTCGAGGCGGTGTGGCGGGACGCCACGCCGTTCGCGCGTCCCGGCGAGCCGGACGGCGGCGGCGAGCTCGAGTACCAGGACGCCCGCATCCTCGGGCTGATGCTCGTGGGCCTCACAGACCAGTCGGTGGCCAACCAGCTCGGCCTCTCGCTGCGGACGGTGCAGCGCCGCGTCAAGGTGCTCATGGACATCGCCGGCGTCTCGACACGCATCCAGCTCGGCTGGCACGCCGCGCGCAAGGGCTGGATCTGACGGCAGCCCCGTGACAGCGTGTGGCCATGACCACACTGGCGTGCATCATCCGTCCCTCGACCCCGCCGTCCCGCGTCATCCCCCTCGCCCGCGCCGTCGAGGCCGCGGGGATCGAGGAGATCTGGCTGTGGGAGGACTGCTTCCAGACCGGCGGGATCTCCGCCGCCAGCGCGATCCTGGCCGCGACCGACCAAGTCCGCGTGGGGATCGGCGTGATGCCCACGCCCCTGCGGAACGTCGCCCTCACCGCGATGGAGGTCGCCACGGTCGACGGGATGTTCCCGGGCCGGCTCATCCCGGGGATCGGGCACGGCGTGCAGTCCTGGATGACGCAGGTGGGCGCGAAGGCGGCATCGCCCCTGACCCTGATGCGGGAGTACGCGACGACGCTGCGCGCCCTGCTCGCGGGGGAGGGCGTGACGGTGTCGGGCCGGTACGTGAACCTGGACGACGTGAAGCTGGACTGGCCGCCCGCCCGGCCCGTGCGGGTGCCGGTCGCCGCGACGGGGCCCAAGTCGTTGCGCCTCGCGGGCGAGGTGGGCGACGGCGTGGTGCTGGAGGGTTCCGTGGGCCTGGTCGGGCTGCCTGCCGCGCTGGAGCGGATCGCCGAGGGCCGGGCTGCCGCCGGGCGCGAGGCGGACGCCTTCTCGGTGGTCCAGTTCGTGTCCGGGGGCACCGGACCCGGTGCCGCCGAGCGGCTGCGCGCCGAACTCACCACGTGGGGCCAGGACGTGGCCGACGACGAGCGGCTGGCGGGCTACGCGATCTGGGGCGACGCCCTGGCGCTGGCCGAGGGCGTGCGCCGGTTCGGCGCGGCCGGCGCGGACACCGTGGCGATCCAGCCGACCGAGGACGACCCGGACCTGGAGCGGCTCGCCGAGGTGCTGGGCGAGGCGGGCGAGCTGCTGAGCCGGGACTGAGGGCGCGGGCCGGCGGCCCGGGCCGACGGCGCGGGCCTGCGACCGGACATTCGGGCTCACCCAAAGGACGTTGAGCCCCGCCCGTCCGTACCGCAGCGTGGACCGGGCCGGGCGGGACGGTCCCTCCGGCCACGAAGGAGGTTCACGATGAACAAGCTCGTACGGGTGGCCGCCGCTGGTACCGCGGCCCTCCTCACGACAGCCGCGGGCGTGCTCGGCGCCGGGGCGGCCGCAGCCGCCGACCGGGAGTACGGCACGGACGGGACGCGGGTCACGTCCGTCGGGCAGGACGACCGGGACTTCGGCACGGACGGCACCCGGGTGACGTCCGACAACAAGGACTGGTCGGCCGGGACCGACGGGACGCGCGTGACGTCGGTCCCGACCGACGACCGCGAGTACTGAGTCCGCACGGCACGACGCCGGGGTCGCACCG
>NZ_JBHWZO010000400.1:0-3564 GCF_042728455.1 Promicromonospora sp. NPDC060204 | reverse complement strand
CCTCTGTATCGAGATCGGTCCAGCGTTGGACCGATCTCGATACAGAGGACCGATCTCAGAGCCGACTGCCGATCTCACTCCGCCCGCCGCCCGACGCCGCCCGCCGGCCGACGCCCGCCGGCGCACCCTCGGACACCCCATGTACTCCCCCGGAAACGTGCGCTATTCTCGGCTGGAAAGCGCATTCCCAAACTGCGCGACAGCCCGAAGACGAACACCGACGATGGAGTCTCGCCCGTGACCACACTTCGCATCGCCATGAACGGCGTCACCGGCCGCATGGGTTACCGCCAGCACCTCGTGCGCTCGATCCTGCCGATCCGCGACCAGGGCGGCGTCACGCTCGCTGACGGTTCGCGCGTCCAGGTCGAGCCCGTGCTGGTGGGCCGCAACGCGGACAAGCTCAAGGAGCTCGCGGCCCTGCACGACGTCGAGCACTGGACCACCGACGTCGACGCGGCCATCAAGGACGCCGACATCGTGTTCGACGCCGCCATGACCAACCTGCGCCCCGCGACGCTGTCCAAGGCGATGCAGCAGGGCAAGCACGTCTTCACCGAGAAGCCGACGGCGGAGACGCTCGCCGAGGCCATCGAGCTCGCGCGGCTGCAGGCCACCACGGGCGTGACCGTCGGCGTGGTGCACGACAAGCTGTACCTGCCCGGCCTGGTCAAGCTGCGCCGCCTGGTGGACGAGGGCTTCTTCGGCCGCATCCTGTCGCTGCGCGGCGAGTTCGGCTACTGGGTGTTCGAGGGCGACTCGCAGCCCGCCCAGCGCCCGTCGTGGAACTACCGCACCGAGGACGGCGGCGGCATCACCACCGACATGTTCTGCCACTGGAACTACGTGCTGGAGGGCATCCTCGGGCAGGTCAAGACGGTGACCGCGAGGACCGCCACGCACATCCCGACCCGCTGGGACGAGCAGGGCCGCGAGTACGCCGCGACCGCCGACGACGCCGCGTACGGCATCTTCGACGTCACGACCCCGGGCGGGGACGACGTCGTGGCGCAGATCAACTCGTCCTGGGCCGTGCGCGTGTTCCGCGACGAGCTGGTCGAGTTCCAGGTGGACGGCACGCACGGCTCCGCCGTCGCCGGCCTGCGCGAGTGCCGCGCCCAGCACCGCGCGCACACCCCCAAGCCCGTGTGGAACCCGGACCTGCCCGTCACCGAGCCGTTCCGCGACCAGTGGCTCGACGTCCCGGCGAACGCCGACCTCGACAACGGCTTCAAGCTGCAGTGGGAGGAGTTCCTGCGCGACGTCGTGGCCGGGCGCCCGCACCGCTACGACCTGCTGTCGGCGGCACGCGGCGTGCAGCTCGCCGAGCTGGGCCTGCGGTCGTCGGCCGAGGGCCGCCGCATCGACATCCCGGAGATCACCCTGTGAGCGGGACGACGAGCGGGGCCGCCGTCGTCCTCCCCCTGTTCGACGCCGAGGGCCGCGTCAGCGGCTCCGAGGCCGTCGAGCTGAACGCCCCCGGCCTGTGGACGAAGCCGTCGGGCCCCATCACGTCCCGCATCGCCTTCGCGGCAGCCCACGTGGTGCCGCAGGTCGGGGCGGAGAACGTGCCGGGTGCGCCCGCCGTCGTCGACTGGGACGCGACGCTCGCGTACCGGCACCGCATCTGGGAGCACGGGCTCGGCGTCGCCGACGCGATGGACACCGCCCAGCGCGGCATGGGCCTGGACTGGGCCGCGACGCAGGAGCTCGTCCGGCGCTCGGCCGCCGAGGCCGCCTCCGTGGGTGCGCGCGTCGCGTGCGGCGCGGGCACGGACCAGCTCGACCCCGCCGTCGTCGCGGCGCTCGAACCGGGCGACGCCGGCCTGGCCGTCGTCACCGAGGCCTACCGCGAGCAGGTGGGCGTGGTGCAGGACGCCGGGGCGCAGGTCATCGTCATGGCCTCCCGCGCGCTGGCCCAGGTCGCCCGCGGGCCCGAGGACTACGCCCGCGTCTACGACGCCGTGCTGGCCGAGGCCGACCAGCCCGTGGTGCTGCACTGGCTGGGCACCATGTTCGACCCGGCGCTGGCGGGTTACTGGGGCTCCGACTCGGTGGACGACGCCACGAAGACGTTCCTCGACCTGATCCGCGCGCACCAGCCTCGGATCGACGGGGTCAAGGTGTCGCTGCTCGACGCCGCCCACGAGGTGGGGCTGCGCCGTTCCCTGGCGGCCCTCCCGGCGTCGGACGACGGGGTGCGGCCCCGGCTGTACACCGGCGACGACTTCAACTACCCGGAGCTCATCGCGGGCGACGAGCAGGGCCACTCGGACGCCCTGCTCGGCATCTTCGCGGCGATCTACCCGGCGGCCTCCACAGCGCTCCAGGCGTTCGACGCCGGGGACGCCGCCCGCGGGCACGAGATCCTGGCCTCGACCGAGGCGCTGGGGCGGCACATCTTCGCCGCGCCCACGTACTACTACAAGACCGGGATCGCGTTCCTGTCCTGGCTGAACGGCTTCCAGGCCGGGTTCTCCCTGGTGGGCGGCCTGCACTCCGGCCGGTCGCTCGCGCACCTGGTCGAGCTGGCCCGCCTGGCCGACGGCTGCGGCATGCTGCTCGACCCGTCCCTGGCCGCCGCGCGCCTGCGCGCCTTCCTCACGACGAACGGGGTGACCGCATGAGCAGGGCCTCCCTGAACACCGCCACGGTGAAGCACGCCTCGCTGGCCGAGGCGTGCGAGGCGGCGGCTTCGGCGGGCTTCGGCGCCGTCGGGCCGTGGCGCGACGTGGTCCAGGCCGTCGGCGCGCCGCAGGCGGCGCGCATCATCGCCGACGCCGGGCTGCGCGCGTCGTCCCTGTGCCGCGGCGGCTTCCTCACCGCGGCCGACGACGCCGGCATCCGCGCCGCGCTCGACGACAACAAGCGGGCGATCGAGGAGGCCGCGACGATCGGCACCGCGGAGCTGGTCTTCGTGGTCGGCGGCCTGGTGGGTTCGACGCCAGGCGGTGCCCCGACGTCGGACGTGGACCGCGACCTGGTGGCGACGCGCGGCCGGGTGGCCGACCGGATCGCCGACCTGGTGCCGTTCGCCGCCGAGCACGGTGTGCGGATCGTGCTCGAGCCGCTGCACCCGATCTTCGCCGCCGACCGGGCCGTCATCTCGACGCTCGCGCAGGCGCTCGACCTGGCGGCGCCGTTCGCGGCGTCGGAGGTCGGCGTGGTCGTGGACACCTACCACGTGTGGTGGGACCCGGCGCTGCGCAAGTCGATCGCGCGGGCGGGGCGGGAGGACCGCATCGCGTCCTACCAGGTGTGCGACTGGGCGCTGCCGCTCGCGGCCGAGCCGCTGAACTCGCGTGGGCACGTGGGCGACGGGTACATCGACTTCGCCACGATCACGGGCTGGGTGCGCGACGCCGGCTACGTCGGCGACATCGAGACCGAGATCTTCAACGAGGAGATCTGGGCCGAGCCGACGTCGAGGACGGCGGAGACGGTCCTGTCCCGCTACAACCAACACGTCGCCCCCCACCTCTAACGCAGATCCCCTTTGAGGCCCGGGTTTCTCCGCTTTGAGCCGTGTCAGAGCGAAGAAACCCGGGCCTCAAAGGGAAGTGA
>NZ_JBHWZO010000399.1:0-3650 GCF_042728455.1 Promicromonospora sp. NPDC060204 | reverse complement strand
ACAACAACACACCCACAAACGCGCCGACGGCGCTACCGGACCTAAATTACCACCAGGGCCCTGACGTTGTCGGCGAAGGTCCAGCCGCGCGACCCGTCCCAGTTGATCGACCACGTCATGAGGCCCTTGAGCGCCCCGTTGTACGAGCCGTACGCCTGCGAGACCAGCGACGGCGCCATGTAGCCGCCGCCCGCACCCTGCTGGGCGGGCAGCCCGGGGACCTGCTTCTCGTACGGCACGCGGATCGTGGTGCCCTGGATGACCAGCCCGTCGTCCAGGCAGTCGGTCTGGGCCTGGAAACCGGCCACGGTCCCGGCCGCGTACGAGTTGCCGGAGCAGTCGTACATCGAGCCGTTGTAGTACTGCATGTTGAGCCACCAGAGGCGGCCGTTGTCGGCGTACTTCTTGATGATCGGCAGGTACGAGCCCCAGATCGAGCCGTAGGTGACGCTGCCGCCGGTCACGTACGCGGTCTCGGGCGCCATCGTCAGGCCGAACCCGGCCGGCATCCCGGCGAGCACCCCGTCGATGATCCGGATGAGGTTGGCCTGCGACGTCGAGAGCTGCGTGATGGAGCCGCTGCCCGTCAGGCCCGTCTCGATGTCGATGTCGATGCCGTCGAAGTTGTACTCCCGCAGGATCGGCACGATGGTGGCGACGAACCGGTCCGCCACGGCCTGCGAGGACAGGTCGATCCCGGCGGTGGCGCCGCCGATCGACATGAGGATGGTCAGGCCGTCCTCCTTGGCGGCGCACATCTCCTCGGGGCTGGGCACCTGGACGCCGGAGTCCATGCCGTCCTCCCACAGCACCGTTCCGTCGGAGCGGATCACCGGGAACGCGAGGGTGGCCACGTTGTAGCCGTGCTGCGTGATGCGCGAGTCCGTGATCGGGATCCAGCCCAGGCCGGGGTGCACGCCGTTGCTCGCGCCGTCCCAGTTCTCCCAGTAGCCCTGCAGCACCTTGCCCGACGGGCGCGGGCGCTGGCTGCAGTCCGTCGGCGTCGGCTCGGGGTCGGGCGTCGGGTCCGTCGGGTCGGGCGTCGGGTCGGTCGGGTCGGGGTCGGGCTGCGTGGCGCACGCGCCGTCGTCCGACCAGAGGCTGGGCGTGGTGTCCGGGGTCCAGCCCGCGCCCACGTACGCGGTGTGCGCCACGAGGGCCGTGTAGGCCCGCCCGCGGTGCGTCACGTGCGCGCCGGCGGCATACGAGCTGCCCTCCGCCCAGGCGGACGCCGCGCAGTCGGCGGCCGCGGCCTGGGCCATCGGCCCCGCCTGCGCGACGACGACCGGTATGGCGAGTCCGGTGACCAGCAGGGCGGTGACTCCCGCCGCCAGGAACGATGTACGCCGTCTCATGGCACTCCTCGGTGGTGTGTCGCGCCGTGGTATTTGTCAGGAACGCTAGCCAAATACCGGACCCCCCGGGAATACGGGGAACCCACACCCCGACCACACGACGACGCCGGGCACTCACCCGCCCCGACCTAGACTCGCGGCGTGATCCGACTCAACCCCGAGCAGCTCGTCTTCGTCACCGAGCGCCACCTCGCCACCCTCACCACCCTGCGCCCCGACGGGACGCCGCACGTGGTCCCGGTGGCCTTCACCTGGGACGCCGACGCCGGGGTCGCGCGCATCACCACCAACCGCGCGTCCTTCAAGGCGCGTCACTCCGCGCCGGGACCCGACGGCGGGGAGCCTCGCGCCGCGCTGTGCCAGGTCTCCGGCGGCCGGTGGATCACGCTGGAGGGCACGATCGCCGTCAGCGAGGACGAGGCCGAGATCGCCGACGCCGTCGCCCGCTACGCGCGCCGCTACCGCGAGCTGGGGCCGAACCCGGACCGCATCGTGCTGCGCGTGACGGTCGACAAGGTGATGGCGTCGACGTACATGGCGTCGTGACGCTCAGCTCAGCTCTACCTTCTGTCGGCTGAGCCTGCGGTTCCGCTCCGGCTCAGCCGACGATCGCAGCCTCCTCGCCCGCCGGCATCAGGATGCTGACGCGGTCGCCGCGCACGAGCTGGCGGCCGCGGCGGGTCTCGACCTCGCCGTTGACCCGCACCTCGCCGTCGGCGATCAGGTCGCGGGCCTGCGCGCCGTCCTCGGCGAGGTCGGCGAGCTTCAGGAACTGGCCCAGCCGGATGACGTCGTCGCGGATCGGGACCTCGGGTACTGCGGACTCAGAGTTGGACACCACAGCATTGTCTCCCGCCCGCCGCCATAGACTGGCCGGGTGATCCAACGTATCGACCTGCGCGGCCGGTCCCTGGGCCGCCGCGCCCTCCTCGACGTCCTTCCCCGTGCCGAGGTCGGAGTCGACGAGGCCGTCCATGTGGTCGAGCCCCTGCTGCGCCAGGTCCGCGAGGGCGGCGCGGCCGCCCTGCGCGAGATCGCGCTGCGGTTCGACGGCGTCGCGCCCGAGCACCTGGGGGTCCCCGCGTCCGCCCTGACCGACGCGCTCGACAGCCTCACGCCGCTGGTCCGGTCCGGCCTGGAGGAGGCCATCCGCCGCGTGCGCCGGGTGCACGCGGAGCAGCTTCCGGCCAACCACGTCACGGAGCTCGCGCCGGGCGCCGTCGTGCGGCAGCGCTGGATCCCCGTGCAGCGGGTGGGCCTGTACGCGCCGGGCGGCCTGGCCGTGTACCCGTCGTCGGTGGTGATGAACGTCGTCGCCGCGCAGGAGGCGGGCGTGCGGGGCCTGGCCGTGGCGTCCCCGCCGCAGAAGGACAACGGCGGCCTGCCGCACCCGACCATCCTCGCGGCCTGCGCCCTGCTCGGCGTCGACGAGGTCTACGCCGTGGGCGGCGCGCAGGCGGTCGCGATGTTCGCGTACGGCGCCGCGGGCAGCCAGCCGCAGGACGGCGAGACCCTGTGCGAGCCCGTCGACGTCATCACCGGCCCGGGCAACGTGTACGTCGCGGCGGCCAAGCGGCTGGTGCGCGGCGTCGTGGGCATCGACGCCGAGGCCGGGCCCACGGAGATCGCCGTCCTCGCCGACGGCACCGCCGACGCCGGGCACGTGGCCCTCGACCTCATCAGCCAGGCCGAGCACGACCCGATGGCGGCGTCCGTGCTGGTCACCGACTCGGTGGAGCTCGCCTCCGCCGTCGAGGCGCGGGTCCAGGACCTCGCGTCGTCCACCAAGCACGCCACCCGGGTGGCGCGCGCCCTGGACGGCCCGCAGTCCGCGATCGTCCTGGTGGACGACATCGACGCGGGGCTCGCCGTCGTGAACGCGTACGGCGCGGAGCACCTGGAGATCCAGACGGCCGACGCCGCCCGGGTGGCCGCGCGCGTGCACAGCGCGGGCGCGATCTTCGTGGGGCCCTGGTCGCCGGTGTCGCTGGGCGACTACATGGCCGGGTCCAACCACGTGCTGCCCACCGGCGGCACCGCGCACTTCGCGAGCGGCCTGGGCGTGCACGCCTTCCTCAAGTCGGTGCAGCAGATCGAGTACACGCGCGACGCGCTCGAGGAGCTCGCCGACCGCATCGTGGCCGTCGCCAACGACGAGGACCTGCCCGCGCACGGCGAGGCCGGGGGCGGGGGGGTGGCCGAGCGGGGCAGGGCCCGGGGGGGGGCGCGCGCCGGGGGGGCCCCGCCGCGCGCAGCGCCGCCGCCCCCCCCGCCCGCATCGGCGGGGGCGGCGCG
>NZ_JBHWZO010000398.1:0-3698 GCF_042728455.1 Promicromonospora sp. NPDC060204 | reverse complement strand
TACCCCCCTCCTTCCGTGGGCTGCTTACGTTTTTTAAACTCCCCTGGTGTTTTCACCCCCTGGTGGGGGGCCGCGGGGGCGGCCCACCACCTGACGTTCTGCCGACCACAGCAGCGGCGCCCAGGCGGTACCAGGGGTGGACACGCGGCGGCACCGCGGTGCGACGCGGCGGACCCCGGCCCGGCGTAGCGTGCGAGCATGCTGGGCACCCGTCCGAACCCCGCCGCCCTCGCGGACCCGCCCGTCACGGCGCCGTTCGACCGCCTCCGGCCGCGCGTGCTCGTGGGCGTCGCCGTCGCGGTCGCCTCCGTGCTGGGCTCGTTCGGTGCCTCGCGCGGCCAGTCGTGGGCCACGGAGCTCGACCTCGCCGGGGTGCTCCTGCTGCTGGTGTCGCCCGCGGTTCTGGTGTTGCTGCTGCCGCGCCGCCCCGCCCTCGCGACAGTGCTGTCCGTCGCCGCCACGCTCGTGTTCCTGCTGGCCGGATACCCCTGGGGGCCGGGGTTCCTCGGCCCGGCGGCGGTGCTGGCCGGCGTCATGCTCAGCGGCGAGGTGCGCCGGGCCCGGCTGGTCGCATGGTCCGGGGCCGCCCTGCTCGCCGGCGGCGTGGGGGTCGCCGCCACGCTGCTCGTCCCGCGCCTCCGACGGTTCCTGACCGAGAACCCGGTCGAGCCCGACCGCACCTGGGGTCCGCCGGGCTACCACGGCCCGGGCTGGGACAGCGCGGACGGCTCGTGGTTCCTCACCACCGGGGCGCTGGTCGCGGGGGCGGCCTGGCTCACGGTCGTGCTGCTGATCGCGAGCGGCGCGCGCGACCGGATCGCGCGCAGGACCGCCGCGCGCGCCGCAGCCCTGGAGACGGCCGCCGAACGCGAGCGCACCGCCGTCGCCTCGGAACGCCTGCGCATCGCGCGCGAGCTGCACGACGTGCTCGCCCACTCCCTGTCCGCGATCAACGTCCAGGCCGGCGTGGGCCTGCACCTGATCGACCGGAACCCCGGTCAGGCGCGCGAGGCGCTGACCAACATCCGCGACACCAGCAAGGACGCGCTCGCCGAGGTGCGCACGGTGCTCGGGATCGTCCGCGAAGGGACGTCCCCGTCCGTTTCGGGAACGCAGCCCGCCGGCCCGGCCAGTGGGGCCGGCCCGGCCGACGCCGCCGCCGCGGCCGACGTCGCCACGCCCGCCGCCGGCTCGCCTGCCGCGGAACCGCCGTGGGAAGACGCCGCGCCCCTCACCCCCACCTGGGACCTCACCGGCCTGCGCCGGCTGGCCGACCAGGCCCGTGCCGACGGCCTCGACGTCACCGTCGAGCTCACCGACGTGGACGACCTGCCCGACCACGTCGCCGGCGTCGTGCACCGGGTGATCCAGGAGTCGCTGACCAACGTGCGGCGGCACGCGCCGTCCGCCCGCCGGGTCACGCTGCGCGTGACCAGGGGCGACGCCGTCGAGGTCACGGTGTCCGACGACGGCGTCCCCGCCGGCGCGGAACCCGTCGTGGCCGGCTACGGGCTGCTCGGGATGCGCGAGCGCGTCGAGGGCGCGGGCGGCACCCTGACCGCCGGCCCCCGCGCGGACGGACCCGGCTGGACGGTCCGGGCCCGCCTCCCGGTCGCCCGGCGGACCGGGACCCCGCGCCCGGGGACCGCCCCGCCGAACGACGCCGCGCCACCCGACGCACCCGAGACCGGAGACACCGCATGATCGACGTCCTGCTCGCCGACGACCAGGCCCTGGTGCGCGGAGGCTTCCGCGCCCTGATCGACTCCGAGGACGACATGCGCGTCGTGGCCCAGGCCGCGACAGGTGACGAAGCCGTGGCGCTCACCCTGGAGCACCTGCCCCAGGTGGTGCTCATGGACATCCGCATGCCCGGCCTGGACGGGCTCGAGGCGACCCGCCGCATCATCGCGGAGCCGCGCGCGGCCGGTGTGCACGTGGTGGTGGTGACGACGTTCGAGCTCGACGAGTACGTCACCGAGGCGATCCGCGCCGGGGCGTCCGGGTTCCTGGTCAAGGACACCGAGCCGGCGGAGCTGGTCCGCGCGGTGCGGGTCGCGGCGTCGGGCAACGCACTGCTCTCGCCCACGGTGACGCGGCGCCTGCTGGCCAAGGTCGCCGACGCGACCCGGACCGTGCGGCCGGTGCCGGCGCTCGCCGACCTCACGCCGCGGGAGCGGGAGGTGCTCGTCGAGGTGGCGGGCGGCCTCGCCAACGACGAGATCGCGGGCCGGCTGTACCTGTCGGAGTCGACCGTGAAGACGCATGTCTCCCGGGTGCTCATGAAGACCGGTTCGCGCGACCGAGCGCAGCTCGTGGTGCTGGCGTACGAGGCAGGCCTGGTCCGGCCCGGCTGGGCCGGAGGCGCAGCACAGGGTGGGGGCTGAGGAACGAGGCACCCGCCCGGAGCGGAGCCGCAGGCCTCGCCGGCACAAGCAGAGCGTGGGCTGAAGGTCCGACGACCTGAGCCCGGGGCGGCACCAGAGGGGTAGCCCGGCAGGTACGCCGGGCTGACGCCCCCGGCGCCGGACGGCGGCAGCCTGGTGGTGTGGCCGGAACCACCGGCCGAACCGACTGCTGGAGGTCGACATGCTCACCGCGACGACAGAGGTCCTCGCACACGGGCCGCAGTACGGCTGGGGCGGACCCGGCCCGTTCTTCCTCATCTTCCCCCTGCTGTGGTTCCTGCTGTTCGCGACCGTGGTCTTCCTGGTCGCGCGGCGTGCCCGGCGCGGCCCGCGCGGCGGTTGGGGCGGCCCGTGGGCCGCGCACACGGCGGCCGGGGCCGACCCGGTGACGCTCCTGGGCCACCGCTTCGCCCGCGGCGAGATCGACGAGGCCGAGTACCGCTCCCGGCTCGCCGTGCTCCGCTCGGCGGGACCCTTCCCGGGCTCCGGCCCGACGTCGCCGGCGGAACCCGCGCCTCCCGCGGTCCCCGGGCCGCAGGACGAGCCCCCGGCGGACGGCGGGCGCTGACCCCGCCGCCACGCACCACCTCGGACGCTCAGGCCGCTCCCGTGGCCTGAGCGTCCGACTTCCCCCACAGGACCGCTGGCCTTCCGCGGTGGCCGTGCCGCTAGACTCGCGGGCGAGTGCAGCCGAACCGCACTTTTCTGACCCGATGACGTGAGGGAAGTAGATCGTGAGCACCAGTAAGAACTGGGCGGCCGTGGCCGTGGTCGCCAGTGCGCTTCTGCTGTCCGGATGCGGGGCCCTCGAGGACATGGCCAACGACTTCACGCCGTCGAGCGGCGAGGTGGAGCAGGCCGCCCCGTCCCCCGTGGCCGAGGCCCCGATCAGCACGGGCGAGTACGACCTCGTCGAGACGTGCAACGCGTTCTTCGCCGGGCCGCTCGTGTCGGGCATCCAGCAGGCGGCCCCGGCCGTCGCGGCCCCGCTCACCGAGGACCTGACCGGTGTCGCCACGAAGGTGAGCACGAACATCGGCCTGATCATCGGCAAGGCGGACGAGGTCAGCATCGGCCACCTCGAGGCCGTGCGCGCCCCGTTCGACCAGGCGCTCGGCGGTACGATCGCCCGTCCGGCGGCGATCGGCAGCGCCATCGAGTCCTACAAGGCCACGTGCACCGAGGCCGGCTTCAAGGGCTGACCGCCCGCCTGCTCCGGCTGGACGAGCGGCCCCGCTCGACGCCGCACGACAGAGCGCCTGCCCGACCCGCCCCGGCATCACCGGGGAC
>NZ_JBHWZO010000397.1:0-3711 GCF_042728455.1 Promicromonospora sp. NPDC060204 | reverse complement strand
ACCACCCCCCCGGTTTGTGTGCTGTGTATTTGTTGGTCTCGCACACCGATTCCAACAAATACCCAGCACTCAACGGGGGTTTTGTGCGTTGCGAGACCGGGTTTCAGGAACCGCCGGACCGGGTCTCAGATCGTGCGTGCTTTTTACCGGTACTCGCGGTAGCGTGTATCTCGATCCAGCGGCGTCGCTCATGGACGCCGCCGTCCCGAACCCCCAGGAGTTCTGCTGATGACCGCAGCCCCGGAAACACCGCGTGCCCGCCGCGCCGTACGCGACGTCGTCTTCGTCGACGGCGCCCGGACGCCGTTCGGCAAGGCCAAGCCCGACGGCATGTACGCGCAGACGCGTGCCGACGACCTGATCGTCAAGGTGGTGCGCGAGCTGCTGCGGCGGCACCCCGAGCTCCCGCCGGAGCGCATCGACGAGGTGGCGATCGCCGCCACCACGCAGCAGGGCGACCAGGGGCTCACGCTCGGCCGCACCGTCGGCATGCTCGCCGGCCTCCCCCAGTCCGTGCCCGGCTACGCCATCGACCGCATGTGCGCCGGCGCCATGACGGCCGCCACCACCACCGCCGCGGGCATCGCCATGGGCGCCGCCGACGTCGTGATCGCGGGCGGCGTGGAGCACATGGGCCGCCACCCGATGGGCTTCGACGCCGACGTCAACCCCCGGTTCGTGGCCGAGAAGCTCGTGGACCCCCAGTCCCTGAACATGGGCGTCACCGCGGAGAACCTGCACGACAAGTTCCCGCAGCTCACCAAGGAGCGCGCCGACAAGTTCGCCGTCGAGTCGCAGGCCAAGTACGCCAAGGCCCTGGCCAACGGGAACATCGACCCGGACCTGGTCCCCGTCGCCGTCCGCTCCGCGGAGCTGGGCTGGGGCCTGGCCACCGCCGACGAGCTGCCCCGCCCGGAGACGTCCTTCGAGTCCATCCAGGGCCTCAAGACGCCGTTCCGCGCGGGCGGCCGCGTCACCCCCGCGACGTCGTCCCCGCTGACCGACGGCGCCACGGGCGCCATCCTGGCCGCCGGCGACGTCGCCGCCGAGCTGGGCCTGCCCGTGAAGATGCGCCTGGTGTCCTACGGGTACGCCGGCGTGCCGCCGGAGATCATGGGCTACGGCCCCGTGCCGTCGACCGAGAAGGCCCTGAAGGCCGCGGGGCTGACCATCGACGACATCGGCCTGTTCGAGCTGAACGAGGCGTTCGCCGTCCAGGTGCTGTCCTTCCTGGACCACTACGGCATCGCCGACGACGACCCGCGCGTCAACCCGTACGGCGGCGCGATCGCCATGGGCCACCCGCTGGCCAGCTCCGGCGTGCGCCTCATGACGCAGCTCGCCCGCGAGTTCGAGCAGCACCCCGAGGTCCGGTACGGCCTGACCGCCATGTGCGTGGGCCTGGGCCAGGGCGGCAGCGTCATCTGGGAGAACCCGCACCACGCCAACTACTCCGGCCACACGGACGAGGAGAACTGACCCGTGCCTGAGACCACCACCCCCAGCGCTCCGGCGGAGCGCGTCACCCACTCGCTCGTCCGCGACGTGACCCTGCCCGGCGGCGCCGGCGTCCTCGCGCTGGTCACGCTCGACAACGGCCTGGACCACACCAAGCCGAACACGCTCGGGCCGGCCGGCATGGCCGAGCTCAAGGCGGCCCTGGAGGTCGTCCGCACCCGCGCCGAGGCCGGCGAGCTCGCCGCCGTCGGCGTGACGGGCAAGCCGTACTTCCTCGCCGCCGGCGCCGACCTCAAGGGCGTCACCTCCCTGAACGGCCACGCCGAGGCCGTCGAGCTGGGCCGCATGGGCCACGCCGCGTACACGATCCTGGGCGACCTGCGGGCCGCCACCGGCGTGCCGACGTTCGCGTTCGTCAACGGCCTGGCACTCGGCGGCGGCCTCGAGGTCGCCCTGAACTGCGACTACCGCACCGTGGCGTCCGACGCCGCCGCGCTCGGCCTGCCCGAGACCGGCATCGGCCTGGTGCCCGGCTGGGGCGGCGCGTACCTGGTGCCGCGCCTGGTCGGCGTGGAGAAGGCCGTCGAGGTCATCCTCACGCGCCCGGCCGCGAACAAGCCTTTCAAGCCCGCCGAGGCGCTGAAGATCGGCCTGGTGGACGCGCAGTTCGACGCCGCCGACTTCCTGGAGCAGTCCATCGTCTGGGCCGCCAAGGTGGTCACCGGCGAGATCGAGGTGCCGCGCCGCGCGCTCGACCCGCAGCCCGTGTGGGACGCCGTCGTCGGGGCCGCGAAGGCCCAGCTCGACGACGTGGTCGGCACCTCGCGCCCGGCCCCGGGCCGCGCCCTGGAGCTGATCGCCGCCGCCCGCAACGCCTCGAAGACCGACGCGTTCGCGGCCGAGGACGAGGCCCTCGCGGACCTGATCATGTCGGACGAGATGCGCGCCAGCATCTACGCGTTCAACCTGGTGGGCGCCGGCAAGAAGCCCGTGGGCGCGCCGGACCCGCAGCTCGCCCGGCCGATCACCAAGGTCGGCGTCGTGGGCGCGGGCCTGATGGCCGCCCAGATGGCATTCCTGTTCGCGCAGCGCCTCGGCGTGCCCGTCGTCATGCGCGACCTCGACCAGGAGCGCGTGGACAAGGGCCTGTCCTTCGTCCGCGAGACGGCCGAGAAGCTGGCCGGCCGCGGGCGGCTGACGCCGGAGGCCGCCACCCGCATCGTCGCCTCGGTGTCCGGCACCACGGACATCAACGAGTTCGCCTCGTGCGACTTCGTCATCGAGGCCGTCACCGAGGTGATGGGGCTCAAGAAGAAGGTGTTCGCCGAGCTGGAGGGCGTCATCGCCCCCGAGACCATCCTGGCGACCAACACCTCCGCGCTGTCCGTCAGCGAGATGGCGGCCGACCTGGCCCACCCGGAGCGCGTGGTCGGCATCCACTTCTTCAACCCCGTGGCCCAGATGCCGCTGGTCGAGGTGATCAACGCCGACAAGACGTCGCAGGAGGCCCTGGCCACGGCGTTCGCGATCACCAAGAAGCTGCGCAAGACCGCGGTGCTGTCGGGCGACCGCCCCGGCTTCGTCGTCAACCGGCTGCTGCTGCTCGTCATGGGCAAGGTCATGGACGCCATCGAGAACGGCACGCCGGTCGACGTCGCGGACCGCGCGCTCGCCCCGCTCGGCTTCCCGATGCCGACGTTCGAGCTGCTGGACCTCGTCGGCCCCGCCGTCGGCCTGCACGTGCTCACCTCGCTGCGCGAGGACCTGGGCGACCGCATCCCGGCCTCCCCCGGGCTGCAGAAGCTCGTGGCCGACGGCACCCGCGTGGTGCTCGACGCGCCCGCGAAGGGCCTGCCCAAGCCCGTCGACCCGGCCATCCAGGCCGTGTTCGGCGAGGCCCTCGTCGCGGGCGGGACCGGCCACCACGGCGAGGTCGTGCTCGACGGCGACGGCGTGCTCGACGCGGTGCTCACCACCCTGACCACCGAGATCGGCCTCATGCTGGAGGAGGGCGTGGTGCCCGGGCCGCAGCAGATCGACCTCGCCATGATCCTCGGCGCGGGCTGGGGCTTCCACACGGGCGGCATCACGCCGTACCTGGACCGCACCGGCTACAGCGAGAAGGTCCTGGGCCGGCGGTTCCTGCCGGACGGCGTGGCGAACGTGCCCGTGTCCTGAGCTGGACTGAGCTGGACTGAGCTGAACTCCGGGACCCTCCGACGCCGGGCACACCTCTCGTGCCCGGTGTCGGAG
>NZ_JBHWZO010000396.1:0-3734 GCF_042728455.1 Promicromonospora sp. NPDC060204 | reverse complement strand
GGGGATGGTCACGAACCTGAGGCGGGACGCAGCCCGTGCCCCGGCGTCTCTCCCGTGAGGGCTCCGTCCGCCAGCACGTGCACCCCGGCCACCAGCACGTCCTCGATGCCCGTGGCGGGCGTGCGCGGCTGCTCGTACGTCGCCTCGTCCTGGACCCGGCCGGGGTCCACGAGCACGAGGTCCGCCACGGCCCCGGGCACGAGGCGGCCGCGTCCCGCGAGGCCGAACCGGCGGGCCGCCCGGGCCGACAGGTGCTCGGCCGCGTCCCACCAGCTCCACGAGCCGCGGCGCACGTGCTCGTCGAGGAACCGCGCGAAGGCGCCCCAGCCGCGGGGGTGCGGCCGGCCGCCCCGGTAGATCGCGTCGGACCCGGCGAGGTGGCCCTCGTACCCGGCGAGCGTGCGGACCGACTCGGGCGAGTTGGTGGGCGGCTGCGCGAAGACGCAGCTCGCCCGGAGGGCGGTGGTCGTGAGGATCTCGACCACGGTGTCGGGGGCCGAGCGCCCCAGCCGGGCGGCGACGTCGGGCAGGGTCAGACCCTCGGCCCACTCCATGCCGGGCACGGACGCGAAGGTGATGCGCGGCCAGAGGTCGGTGAGGCCGGCGAAGTGCTCGCCCAGGCCCCCGGCGAGGGCGGGGTCGCGCAGGGCGGCGACGGTCGCGGCGGCGTCGGCCACGGGGAGCCACGTGGGCAGCGCGACCATCGACAGGATGGAGCAGCCGCGCAGGTAGGGGTAGGAGTCGTAGGTCAGGTCGTGGCCCGCGGCGCGCGCCGCCCCGATGTGGTCCAGCAGGTCCCGCGCGGGGCCGTGCAGGTGGGACACGTGGGTGGCGACGCCGGACGCGCGGGCGATCCGCAGCAGCTCGTCCAGCCCCGCGACGCCCTTGTCCTCGTAGCTGCGCATGTGGCTGACGTGCGGCAGCCCGCGGGCCGCGACCACCTGGGCGAGCGCGATCAGCTCCCGCTCGTCGGCGTAGGCGGCGGGCACGTACTCCAGCCCGGTCGACAGGCCGCAGGCGCCGTCGTCCAGGGCCAGCTCCAGCAGGCCGACCATGGCCGCGATCTCGTCGTCCGACGCCGGGCGCTGCGCCGCCCCCAGCACCCGGTACCGGAGGGTGCCGTGGGGCGCCAGATAGGCGACGTTCACGGGGACCGTGCGGTGGTAGGTCGTCAGCAGGTCGCCCACGGACCCGCCCGCGAACCCGGGGTGGTCGCCGTCGATCGCGGCGAAGTACCTGCTCGCCCACGCGTAGGTCGCGGGGTCGGACGGCGCGAACGACACGCCGTCCTGGCCGGTCACGACCGTCGTGATGCCCTGGCGGAGCATGGCGAGCTGCACGTCCGGCTCGAAGACGGCGGCCTCGGCGTGGGTGTGCGCGTCCACGAAGCCGGGCAGGGCGACGCGGCCGTGCGCGTCGAGGGTCCGGGTGTCGGGCTCGGTGTCGTCCGGGGCGGTGTCGTCCGGGGCGGTGTCGTCCGGGGCAGCGGCGTTCGGTCCGGCGGCGTCCGATCCCACTCCGTCCGGCGCGGCGAAGTCCCGCGCGCCCGCGCGGGTGATCGCCGCGATCCGGCCCCGCACGACGTGCAGGTCCAGCGGTTCGGACAGGGTCCCGTCGGGTTGCGGCAGGCGGGCGCCGCGGACGTGGACGGTGCCGGTCACACGTCGCCCTCCGGGCTCCGCTCGTCCGACCGGCCCTGCTCGTCCGCCGGGGTCTGCTCGTCCGAGAGGGTCTGCTCGTCCGAGAGGGTCTGCTCGTCCGACGGGGTCCGCTCCGGCAGGTTCTGCTCCGGCAGGTTCTCGACGCCGCCGTCCTCCCGCCAGCCGCCGAGCCCCGCCCAGCCGCCGACGGCGGTCTCGGCCGCGAGGTCCCGCGGGTAGCCCTGGACACCGGGCCGGGTCTGCCAGGGGTGCGGCCCGGCGAGCGGCCGGTACTCGACGCCGTACGCGTCGAGGCGCGGCAGGTGGTGCCGCTCCAGCCGGTCCAGGAACTCCTTCGACGCCGCCGAGCCCGGCTCCCGGTCGCCGCGCGGCGACCAGACGACCTCGGCGAACGCGGCCAGCCGGGGATAGGTCGCGAAGTCGACCCGCCGTGCGCTGTCCAGATGCTCGGTCCACACCTGAGCCTGCGCCCCGAGCAACCGCCCCCCTGCCCGTTGAGTGCTGGGTATCTGTGGGGTCGAGGCCCCCTGAGCCGACAAATACCCAGCACTCAGCGCGGGTGGGAGGGGGTCGAACGCGTAGACGTCCTCGATCGTGCGCAGGAAGCCGACCGGGATGGGTTCCGCGGGGTGCTCGCCGGCCCGGTGGTCCAGGTAGACGGCCTGCTCGGGCGCCATGACGACGTCGTGCCCCGCGGCGAGCGCGGCCGCGCCCTGCGCGTACCCACGCCAGGACGTGACGATCACGTCGCGCGGGAGCATGGGCGAGACGGCCTCGTCCCAGACGACGGCGCGGCGGCCCGCGGCGGACACGTGCTCCGCGAGCCGGGCGACGAACCAGCCGTGCAGCTTTCCGACGTCGACGGCGCCGTCCGGCCCGAACAGGCCCAGCGCCCGGGCGCGCTCGACGATCTGCGGCGACTCGCGCCAGAGCGTCGGCGGCACCTCGTCGCCGCCGAGGCCGATCCAGGGAGCGTCGAAGACCTCCAGCACCTCGTCCAGCACGTGCCGGAAGAACGCGAGCGAACCCTCGGACGGGTCGAGCACGTCCTGGCTGATGCCCCAGGTGGTGCGGACGCCGCTGCGGTCCTTGCGCGTGCCGAGCTCGGGATAGGCGGCGACGGCGGCCTCGACGTGGCCGGGCACGTCGATCTCGGGAACCACGGTGATGCCCCGGTCGCGGGCGTAGGCGACGATCTCGCGCAGGTCGTCCTGCGTGTAGAAGCCGCCGTGCGGACGGCCGTCGCGGGAGCCCGTGCGCCAGGTGCCGACGGTCGACTCGCGCCGCCACGCCCCGGTGCGCGTGAGCTCGGGGTACCGGTCGATCTGCACGCGCCAGCCCTGGTCGTCCGTGAGGTGGAGCTGCAGCACGTTCAGCCGGTGGGCGGCGGCGAGGTCGATGAACCGCAGCACGTCGTGCTTGGGCAGGAAGTGGCGGGCGACGTCGAGCAGCACGCCGCGCCAGGCGAACCGCGGGTGGTCCTCGATCCGCACGGCCGGGAGCACGGGCCCCGGCGTCGCGCCGCCGTCGTCGGCGGGTGCCCGGTAGCCGGCGGGCCCCCGGTAGTCCGCGGGCGCACGGCGGAACGCCGCGGGTCCGGCGAGCTGGCGCAGGGTCTGCGCGGCGGCATGGGCGCCGGCGAGGTCGGCAGCCTCGACGCGCACGGTCCCGGTCGCCGCGCCCTCGGCCGTCGCAGGCCGCGCGTTCACCTCGACGCGGTAGCCCCCGGTCGGCAGGTCGGCCGCGAGCGCGAGCACGACGTCGGCGGGCCCTTCGGCCACCGGAACCAGGTCGATCCCGAAGGCCTCCTCCGTGACCCGCCGCCACCAGCGCGCGGCCGGCCGCAGGGCCGGGTCGGTCAGGACCCGCGCGGCGTCCCGGAGCAGCACCGAACCGCCCGGCACCTGCGTCGACGCAGGCAGGGGAACAAGGCCAGGATCTCCGGGCGAGTGCACGCCGCACACCCTAGCGCGGCGCCCCCGCCCGGACGCGGCAGCCCGCGTCGAACGTAGGATCCGTCGGCCCCGGGGGGGGCCAGGGGCGCCCGGCCCCCCGGGGGACGGCACCACGGCC
>NZ_JBHWZO010000395.1:0-3796 GCF_042728455.1 Promicromonospora sp. NPDC060204 | reverse complement strand
GGCCCGAACCGTGAGGTTCGGGCCGGCGGTCTTACTTGTGTCCTGCTTGCTTGTCCTGCTTGCTCGCTGGCTCAGGCGGCTTGCTCAGGCCGAGCGGCGGAGCTTGCCGGCGCGCAGCAGCTCGAGGCGCTCGTCGAGCAGGTCCTCGAGCTCCTTGACCGTGCGGCGCTCGAGCAGCATGTCCCAGTGGGTGCGCTGCGGCTTGGTCGCCTTCGGCTCGGGCTTCTCGGCGTCGCGCAGGAGCGCCTCCTCGCCGCAGCGGCACTCCCAGATCGGGGGTACGTCCGCGTCGGTGGCGAAGGGCAGGATGATGGTGTGGCCGTTGGGGCAGTCGTAGTAGGCCTGGAACCGAGGGGCGAAGTCCACGCCCTCGTCGGACTCCATGCTCTTACTACCGATGCTCATACCGCGCAGGGACCGGTCAGGCACGATGTCCTCCAGAGGGTTGTCGGGAATGGTGGCGGAAAAAGGTCCGTATAGCCAACGCAGGGACCCTCTGTGATGTTCCAGCCCAGGTTTCAGCGGTCTGACGACCAGCCGTGCCAATCCAGGCTACCGACCGGACGTGCGCGCGCAAGCGCACTCCGGGCAAACTGGGTGTGGATGTGCGCGATCTCACGTACGTCGCGGCAGGTGACCGTGTTTGTGGCGGGAACAATCAGCACGGGTCGCCGGTTGAGACCCATGTTCATGCAGATGCATGAACAGCGCGAGCGGCGACCCGCTCAGGAGCACCACGATCGAGGAGCACAGCATCATGCAGTTCGGGATCTTCAGTGTCAGCGACGTGACGACGGACCCGACCACCGGGCACACCCCGGACGACACCGAGCGCGTCCGGGCCATGCTCACCATCGCGAAGCACGCGGACGAGGCAGGCCTCGACGTCTTCGCCACCGGTGAGCACCACAACCCGCCGTTCGTGGCCTCGAGCCCGACGACGATGCTCGGCTACCTCGCGGGCGTGACCAAGGACATCACCCTGTCCACGGCCACGACGCTCATCACGACCAACGACCCGGTCCGCATCGCCGAGGAGTACGCGATGCTGCAGGTCATCTCGAACGGTCGCATGGACCTCATGATGGGCCGCGGCAACACCGGCCCCGTCTACCCGTGGTTCGGGCAGGACATCCGCCAGGGCATCCCGCTGGCCATCGAGAACTACGCCCTGGTTCGCCGCCTGTGGACCGAGGACGTCGTGGACTGGGAGGGCAAGTTCCGCACCCCGCTGCAGGGCTTCACCGCCACGCCGCGCCCGCTGGACGGCGTGCCGCCGTTCGTCTGGCACGGGTCGATCCGCAGCCCCGAGATCGCCGAGCAGGCCGCCTACTACGGTGACGGGTTCCTGCACAACGCCATCTTCTGGCCGATGAGCCACACCAAGCAGATGGTGCAGTTCTACCGCCAGCGGTTCGAGCACTACGGCCACGGCCGCGCGGACCAGGCGATCGTGGGCCTCGGCGGCCAGGCCTTCATGCGCAAGAACAGCCAGGACGCCATCAGCGAGTTCCGGCCGTACTTCGACAACGCGCCCGTCTACGGGCACGGCCCCACCATGGAGGACTTCACGCGCGACACCCCGCTGACCGTCGGCTCCCCGCAGGAGGTCGTCGACCGGTACGGCTCGTTCATCGACGAGGTCGGCTACTACCAGCGCCAGATGTTCCTCATGGACCACGCCGGGCTGCCGCTGAAGACCGTCCTGGAGCAGATCGACATCCTCGCCTCCGACGTCGTGCCGGAGCTGCGCAAGATCGCCGACGCGAAGCTCCCGAAGGACGTGCCGGCCAACCCGCCGACGCACGCCGAGCGCGTCGCCGCCGCCCAGGCCAAGGGCCAGGCCGGCGCCACGCACGTGGGTGACGGCGGCGACGAGTACACCGGCACGCTGGCCGAGGAGGCTCTCTGAGATGACAGACATCGTTCCTGTCGAGGACCGGCCCCGCCGCACGATCGCCGTCGTGCACGCGGGGCTGGGGCAGCCCTCGTCCACGCGCCTGCTGGCGGACCGCCTGGCGGACGCCACGGCGCGCGAGCTGGAGGCCCTGGGCCACGAGGTGACCGTCGAGGTCGTCGAGCTGCGCGACCACGGTCACGCGATCATCGACGCGATGCTCACCGGGTTCCCCACGGGCGACCTGGCGAGCGACATCGAGACGATCACCCAGGCCGACGGCGTCATCGCCGTCACGCCGCTGTTCACCACCACCTACTCGGGGCTGTTCAAGTCGTTCGTCGACATCCTCGACAAGGAGGCGCTCACGGGCATGCCCGTGCTGCTCGGCGCTACCGGCGGCACACCGCGGCACTCGCTCGCCCTCGAGTACTCGATGCGCCCGCTGTTCACGTACCTGCGGGCCGACGTCGTCACGACGTCGGTCTTCGCGGCCACGGACGACTGGGCCCAGGCGGGCGACCGCACCCGGCGCGACGACGGCGCGAGCTCCCTCCCGGAGCGCATCGAGCGCGCCGGACGGTCGCTGGCCGCGATCGTCTCCGCCCGCGGGGAGCACGCCAAGCCGGACGACCCGTTCGCCACGACGCCCAGCTTCCTGGACATGCTGGGCGGGGACTGACGGCGAGGGCCGACTGCAGGGGCTGACGGCATGCCAGGTCCGGGGCTTGCACGCCCAGGGCCTGGCAGGGAACATATGGGACAGCCACCGCAACGGGTCGTGGGCAGGTCGATGGTGAGGGAGCGCGGTCATGGCGGACGACACACAGGACCAGGTCTCGGACGACTCGAACGACACCGACGCGCCGGAGGCGGTCGACCCGGAGGCGGCTGCTCCCGAGGTCGCCGCAGCCGGGGCTGAAGAGGCTGAGGCTGTAGCGGCTGAGGCCGAAGCACCGGACGACGCGTCCACGACCGACACGACCGTGTCCTCGCCCGCGGAGACCAGCGGTGCTACCGGTACGGCGGACGCCGACGCGACTGTCGCCGACCCGAGCATCACCGATGTGGCGATCACCGATCTGGCGGGCGCGGACCCGGCGGACGCGGATCCGGCATCGACCGACGCGACCGGGCTGCCGACCGACACCAGCCCGCAGGCCGACACCGGACGGGTCGCCCGGATCGTCGCGGCGCTGCGGAAGGCGCACGCCGAGCAGGCCGCCCGTTCCGTCGAGCGGGCGGCTGAGCAGGCCACCGGGCAGGCCACCGGGCAAACAGTCGAGCAGACCGCTGGACCGGCGGACTCCGGCGCCGAGACCGTCGAACCGGAACCCTCGGCACCCCGCCGCGCGACCAGCGGGGTACGGACCACCGCCCCGCGCACACCGACCCTGCGCTGGAACCCCGGCGCCCGCTACCGCGCCTCGCTGCTCGCGAACCAGCCGGTTCCCGTGTCGCCCGCCTCGTCGGCACCCGCGTCGTCGGCGACGCAGGTGCCGGCACCTGTGTTGTCGGCACCCGTACCGCCGGCACCACCCATGTCGTCGGCACCCGTACCGCCCGTGCCTCCGCCCCCGGGGCCGGTACCTCCCGTGCCCCCGCCGCCGGCGCTGGCCGGCCGGCTGTTCCGCGGCCCGGCTCGGCGGACCGCCGTCTTCGAGCGGGAGATCTGGTACCCGTCCGCGCGGTCCTCGCGCGTGCCGAGCGACGTGGGCGAGGCGCTTGCCGCCGCCGTCGAGCGCTATCGCAAGGGCTCGATCTCGACGTCGGGCCTCGTCCGGGCGATCGGCAACGCCCACGCCGCCTGACGGCAACCGGACACCTGACTGCTGGGTCTGACAGCCGGACAGGTCTGACAGCCCGAACGGCTGGGACGGCCGGGTGGCACCGCGAGAC
>NZ_JBHWZO010000394.1:0-3804 GCF_042728455.1 Promicromonospora sp. NPDC060204 | reverse complement strand
ACCTGGGCCTCAAAGGGGATGGCCGACGGCGGCGAGGGTCAGCTGCCGACGGCGGCCGTCAGGCGGTCGATGAAGTCCTGCTCCCCCGGGCTGACCTTGACCCGCTTGCTGAAGAAGCCGCCCACCTTGGAGCCCGAGGCCTCCGCGACCTGCTCTGCGATCCGCAGGATCCACTCGCCGTAGGCGACGGCGTCCTTCTCGTCGCCGCGGGCACGCAGGAGCGCGATCGCGGCGCCGGTCAGCTCGACCGCGCGGGCGGTCTCGCCCTCCGGGTCCGGGCGCGCGCCCTCGGTGGCCGCGCGCTCCGTGGCGGCGGCAGCGGCCGCCACCCCGACCTGCGAGGCGGGGTTGGCCGCCGCCTCGGCCTCGGCCGCGTCCTGCTCCTTGAGCCGGTCGCGCATGCCGATCGCCACCGACCGGACGAAGTCGTTCTCGTGCTCCTGGGCCTCGCGGAACACCTTGGCGCCCGAGGTCATCTCCTTGAGGAACTGGAACGCTCCCGGGCGGCCGTCGGCGAGGGTCGCGCCCTTCAGCACGGCTCCCGGGGCGTCCAGGATCGGGGCGAGCTCGTCGGCGGTGAAGTCGGCCAGGTTCGTCATGCGCACGCTCTCTGTCGGGGTCGTGAATACGGGGAACGCCTCAACCTACTGTGCGGTTCCCCCGCGGTGCGCCCCTTCCCGCAGGTCAGGCGGCACCTCAGTCCCGCACCGCCGCCGTGTACCGGTCCGCCAGCTCCCGGGTCGCCGCCACGAGCTCGGGCGGACCCACCACCTCGAACGGCACGTCGTAGACGCTGAGCCGTCCGGCCAGCCCGGCCCAGGACCACGAGCCGAGCACCACGCGGCACCGGGGCTCGCCGTCGACGTCGGGCAGCGGCTCGCACAGCCCGTTCGCACCCACCCAGGGCGCGAGATCGGCGGCCCGCGCGTGCAGCACCGCCTCGCCCCGTACCGGCGAGCGGGAGCCGTTGATCCGGGAGCCCACGAAGGCGGCGACGTCGCCGCCGGGCACCTCCCGCGCGACGAACCGCGGGCCGGTGCCCGAGCGCAGCGTGACCCGGTCCACCCGGAACATCCGCCAGTCGTCCCGGTCGAGGTCGAACGCGACCAGGTACCAGCGCCCCTCGGAGGTGACCAGGTGGTGGGGCTCGGCCCGGCGCGGCGGCCGGAACACGGCGTCGCCCTCCCCGACGGGGGCCATGGTGCCGCCCGCGTAGTCGAACCGGACGACCTCGCGGGCCTGGCAGGCCGAGCCGAGCGCCAGCAGCAGGTCCGGGTCCACCGTTGGTTGCTCGGGCCCGAGACGACGCCGCACGGTGGTCACCTCGAGCGCGTCCAGCCGCGCCCGGAGTCGGGCCGGCATGACCTGGCGGATGGTCGCCAGCGCCCGCAGCGCCCCCTCCTCGGCCCCGGGGATGGCTCCGGTGCGCAGCGCGACGGCGACGGCGACCGCCTGCTCGTCGTCGAACAGCAGCGGGGGCAGCTCGGCCCCGGCGTCGAGGCGGTAGCCGCCGTCGGGCCCCTTGGTGGCGGTGACGGGATACCCGAGCTCGCGCAGCCGGTCGACGTCGCGCCGCACCGTGCGGGGACTGACGTCCAGCCGCTCGGCGAGGAGCGCGCCGGGCCAGTCGCGGCGGGCCTGGAGCAGCGACAGGAGGGCGAGGAGGCGTCCGGAGGTCTCGAGCACGAATCCAGGATCGCACGAGGTAGAGGCCAGGAGCTGACCTCTACCTCGGGAAGGCTGAGGGGGTACCGCAGAGCAGGAACCGACCGAACGCACGGACCGCAAGAAGGAGACATCGTGATCCGCACCCGAGCACTCACCAAGGACTTCGTGGTGAGCCGCACCCGCACCGTCCACGCCGTGCGTGGCATCTCGCTCGACGTCGAGCCGGGCGAGCTGGTGGCCGTGCTCGGCCCCAACGGAGCCGGCAAGACCACGACGCTGCGCATGCTGACCACCCTCATCCAGCCGACGTCCGGCACCGCCGAGGTGGCCGGGTACGACGTCGCCGACCGCCCCGACCGGGTGCGCGCGGCCATCGGCTACGTGGGCCAGGGCGGTGCCGGCGGCGCCGCCCAGCACGTCCGCGACGAGCTCGTCACCCAGGGCGAGATCTACGGCCTGGACCGCCGCACCGCCCGGACCCGCGCCGCCGAGCTGCTGGAGGCCCTGGACCTGACCGAGCAGGCCGACCGCAAGGTCGAGAGCCTCTCGGGCGGGCAGAAGCGCCGCCTGGACGTGGCCGTCGGGCTGGTCCACGCGCCGTCGCTGCTGTTCCTCGACGAGCCGTCGACCGGGCTGGACCCGCACAACCGCGCCAACCTCTGGGAGCACATCCTGCGGATGCGCACCGCGGCCGCCGAGCCGATGACCATCGTGCTGACCACCCACTACCTCGACGAGGCGGACACGTTCGCCGAGCGCGTCATCGTCGTGGACCACGGGCAGGTCATCGCCGACGACACCGCCGACGCCCTGAAGGCCGAGCTCGCGGGCGACCTGGTCACCCTGCGGGTCCCCGCCGGGCAGACGGCGGCCCTCGCGGCGATCGCCGAGCGTGCGCCCGGCACCCGGTCGGTCCGCGTGTCCGACGGTTCGGTCCCCGCGGGCGACGCCGCGGTGCGCGCCCAGGCCGCCGGGCGGGCGGACGGCGTCGAGCAGACCGTCGAGATCCGCACCGCCGACGGGCCCGGCGCCACGCCGGGGCTGCTGCGCGCCGCCGACGCGGCCGGCGTCGAGGTGCGGCGCATCGACGTCGCGCGGCCCACGCTCGACGACGTCTTCCTCGGCCTCACCGGCCGCAGCCTGCGGGAGACCGGCGTCGACGGCGCCGCGTCCGAGCCGGACGAGACCGCCGGCACCGGCACCCCCGCCACCTCCACGACCGCCTCCGCGACGACCAAGAAGGAGGTCCCGGCATGAGCGCCGCGACCCTGACCCCCGCCCCGCAGACCGCCGCCGAGCGACCCCTCGCGCGCCGCAGCTTCGTGCGCGACACCCGGATCGTGCTCCTGCGGGAGCTGCGCCCGGTGGCCCGCGATCCGTTCTCGATCCTGTTCGGGCTCATCCAGCCGCTCGTGTTCCTCGGGCTGTTCGGTCCGCTGCTTGTCGGCTCGGCGGGCGCGACCCTCGGCACCGACGTCTGGCTCTGGTTCGTGCCCGCCGTGCTGGCGATGACCACGCTGTTCGGCAGCTCGGTGACCGGCTCCAACCTGCAGCTCGACATCTCCTCCGGGGTGCACGAGCGGATGCTCGTGACCCCGCTGTCCCGGCCGGCGCAGCTCGTGGGCCGCGCCCTGAAGGAGATGGTGCCGGTCCTGGCCCAGTCCGCGGTGGTGCTGCTCGTCATGCTGCCGTTCGGCCTGCGCCCGGACCCGCTCGGCGCGGTGCTCACGCTGCTGCAGCTCGCCGTGCTCGGCATCGGAGTCGGCGCCCTGTCGTACTCGCTGGCGCTCGCGGTGCGCAAGCAGGAGTGGATGTTCTGGGTGGTGCAGCAGACCGTGCTGTTCCCGGTGATGCTGCTCTCGGGCATGCTGCTGCCGCTGGAGACCGGGCCGGCGTGGATGCGCGCCCTCTCCACGGTCAACCCGCTGCGCTACGTCGTCGAATCGGGCCGCGCCGCCTTCGCGGGCGACGTGGCGTCCTCCGCCGTCGCGTGGGGCTGGGTGGCGGCACTGGCCACGGCCGCCGTCGGGCTGACGGTGGGCGTCCGGGCGATGGTCCGCTCGGCGGACTGACCGCCGTCGCGCCGGACTGCGCACTCCCCTTCGAGGCCCGGGTTTCTTCGCTTTGACGTACGTC
>NZ_JBHWZO010000393.1:0-3888 GCF_042728455.1 Promicromonospora sp. NPDC060204 | reverse complement strand
TCGCCGAGGCGGCGGCCCGCACGTCGTACGGCCGCCTGCTGGCCCTGCTCGCGGCCCGCGACGGCGACATCCAGCGCGCCGAGGACGCCCTCGGTGAGGCCTTCGAGCGCGCCCTGCGGCACTGGCCCGACGACGGCGTGCCGCACAACCCCGACGGCTGGCTCCTCACCGTGGCCCGCAACCGGCTGCGCGACCTGTACCGCTCCGCCGCCCACCGCACCACCGTGCCGCCCGACGCCGGACCCGAGCCCACCGCACCGCCCGAGGACGTCGACCCCGACGCGATCGGGGACCGCCGGCTGGAGCTCATGTTCGTCTGCGCCCACCCCGCGGTCGAGGCCGGCATCCGCACCCCGCTGATGCTGCAGACCGTGCTCGGCGTGGAGGCCACGGACATCGCGGCGGCGTTCGCCGTCCCCGCGCCCACGATGGCGCAGCGCCTGGTCCGGGCCAAGCGCCGCATCCGGGACGCGCGCATCCCGTTCCGCATCCCCGGCCGGGACGAGGTGCCCGACCGCCTGCCGCCCGTGCTGGAGGCGGTGTACGGCGCGTACGCGATCGACTGGCGCGGCGCCGCGCCCGAGGTGCGCGGGTCGCTCACCGGCGACGCGCTCACGCTGGCCCTGCTCCTGGCCGACCTGCTGCCCGAGCCCGAGGTGCTCGGCCTGGCCGCCCTGCTCTGCTTCTCGCTGGCACGCGCCGGCGCGCGCGGGGCCGACGGGGCCTTCGTGCCGCTCGACGAGCAGGACGTCGCCCGCTGGGACACCGGCCTGATCGAGCGCGGCGAGGCGCTGCTCCGGCGGTCGCTCGCCGACTCGGCTTTGCCCGCCGGCCCGCCCTCGCCCGCCGGCCCCGCTTCCGCCGATCAGCCCGCCGGCCCGCCCGGCCGGTTCCGCCTCGAGGCCGCGATCCAGTCCGTGCACTGCGCGCGGGCGCGCACGGGCCGCACCGACTGGCCCGCGCTCGTCACGCTGCACCGGGCGCTGCTCCGCGTCGCGCCGACGCTCGGCGGGCGGGTGGCGCTCGCGGCCGTCGTCGCCCGGGTCGACGGCGCACCCGCGGGGCTGGCCGCGCTGGACGAGGTCGCGGCCGCGGAGCCGGCGTCGGGCCGGTTCCAGCCGCTGTGGGCGACCCGCGCGCACCTCCTGGCCGAGGCCGGCGACACCGAGGCCGCCCGGGCCGCGTACGTCAAGGCGCGCTCGCTCACGACGGACCCGGCCCTGCGGGAGTTCCTGGCGCAGCGGAGCGCCGCCGTCGGCTGAGGCAACCGGGTGACGCCGCCGGGTGAAGCCGGCCACCCTCGTCCCGAAACCCGGATCCGCGCCTCCCTACCAACGAAGCGAGCTCCTGGTTCGTCCTTGTTCCACGAGGGGCGCCCACACGAGGGGGCCTGAGAACGGGGACCGACCATGACGACCAGCACAGCGATGATCACCGGCAAGGATGTCGCGGCGGTCGAGCGCGATCTGCGGCGCATGGAGCTGCTCAACCGACGCGAGCACAGGATTCGCGCGGCCGGCCGTTCGGTCCCGGTGACGTCCTACCTCACGCTCGCCACGCGCTCACGGGACCGCTGGAGGTACGCGGACGCGTGATGTAGAGGGCGGGGCCGCAGATCCAGGGGGTTCGGCGGCCCCGCCCCATTTCACCCAGGTATTTACACGGACCGATCCTGACCTGGCCCTTAGGCTCCTTGGCATGAGCGGACACTCTTCACCCCATCTGCCAGCGGACGGTCATGCGCCCGTCCCGCCCCCGCCAGGTGGGTACGACTCGGTGCCGCCCGCCGTCGGGCCCCCACCGCCACCTCCCGCGACGCCGCCCGGCGTCCCGGTGTCCGGCGGCCAGCAGCCCCCTGCCCCGCCCCGGAAGAACGGGCGGCGGGCGCTGATCATCGCCGTCGTGGTGGTCCTGCTCCTCGCGGTCGGCGCGGGGGTCTGGTACCTGCTGCGGCCGCCGCCGATCCCCGACCCGGAGCCCGCCGCGGAGCAGCTCGCTGCCGCGCTCCAGGCGGGTACGCCCGCCGACTTCCCGCTGACCATGGAGACCTCCGCGTCACCCGACGAGCAGTACGCCGCGGTGTTCGAGCAGCTCGTGGCCGCCGTCGGCGAGGACGCCGGCACCGTGGCGGTCAAGAGCGTGACCCCGCTCGAGGAGGGGGACGGGGGCACCGCGACCGCCACCGCGACGCTCGCCTGGACCTGGCCCGTGGCGACCGAGGAGGCCTGGGAGTACGAGACGGTCGTGCAGCTCACCTACCCGGGCCCGGCCGACGGCGAGGCCGGCGCCTGGGAGGCTGCCTGGAACCTCGGCGTGCTGGTGCCGGGCCTGGAGGCGGGCGAGCGGCTCGCGGTCGAGCGCACCGAGCCGGTGCGCGGCGACATCGTGACGACCAGCGGCGAGACGATCGTCGGGCTCACCCCCGTGCACCGCGTGGGCATCGACAAGACCCGCCCGGGCTGGGACACGGCTGCCGCCCAGCTCGGCACCGTGCTCGGCTTCGACCAGGCGACGACCGACGACATCGCGGCGCAGGTCCAGGCCGCGGGCGACAAGGCGTTCATCGACGTCATCACCATCCGCGACAACGACCCGGAGTACGACTTCAACGCAGCGATGGCGATCGCCGGCGTCGTCGGGATCCCGGACGAGATCCCGCTCGCGCGGGACCGCGACTTCGCCCGCGCGCTGCTCGGCACGGTCGGCGAGGCGACCGAGGAGATCGTCAAGGACTCCGAGGGCACCATCAAGGCCGGCGACATGGTGGGCCTGTCCGGCGTGCAGGCGGCCTACGACGAGCAGCTGCGCGGCGTGCCGGGCCTGGCGGTGACCATCGAGCCCGTCGAGGACGCGGAGGGCGGCGAGAGCCGCGAGGCCTTCACGATCGAGAAGAAGGACGGCGAGCCCGTGGCCATCTCGCTCGACCCGGAGACGCAGCTGCGCGCGCAGGCCGCGCTCGCCGACTTCGGCGACCTGGCGAGTGCGATCGTGGCCATCAAGCCGTCCACAGGTGAGGTGCTCGCAGCGGCGTCCGGCCCGGGTTCGGAGGGGTTCAACACCGCGACCCTCGGGCAGTACCCGCCCGGTTCCACCTTCAAGATCGCGACGTCGCTGGCGATGCTCCGCGCCGGGACGACGCCGGACTCGACGTTGCCCTGCACCGCCACGATCAACGTGGAGGGCCGCGAGTTCAAGAACGTGCCCGGGTACCCGCAGTCCGCGATGGGCGACGCCGTGCCGTTCCGGACGGTGTTCGCGAACTCGTGCAACACCGCCTTCATCTCGCAGCACCAGGCGATCTCGCAGCAGCAGCTGCACGACGCCGCGGCGTCGCTCGGCCTGGGCGCCGAGCACACGGTGTCCTTCGGCGGTGCGGCGGCGTTCGGCGACGTGCCGACCGAGGCCTCGGGCACGGAGCACGCGGCGTCGATGATCGGCCAGGGTCAGGTGCTGGCCACGCCGCTCGCGATGGCGACCGTCGCGGCGAGCGTCTCCGCAGGCCACACCGTGTCCCCGTGGCTGGTCGAGCCGACGGGCAAGGAGGCGGACGCCGAGCCGGCGGGCGACCTGACCGCGGACGAGGCGGCCACCCTGCGCGACCTCATGGGTGGTGTGGTGCAGGAGGGCTCGGCCCAGATCCTGCAGGACGTCTCCGGGATCGTCGGCGCCAAGACGGGCACCGCCCAGTTCGGTGACGGCACCAAGGCCCACGTCTGGATGCTCGCGATCGCGAACGACCTGGCGGCGGTCGTGTTCATCGAGGAGGGCGAGCTCGGCTCGACCACCGCCGGCCCGGTGATGCACGAGTTCCTCAAGGGGAGCTGATCCCGGGCGCGTACGACCGAGCACGAACGACAGAGCGCCTGCCCGACGGTCCCCGGTGATGCC
>NZ_JBHWZO010000392.1:0-3899 GCF_042728455.1 Promicromonospora sp. NPDC060204 | reverse complement strand
ATCTGTTGCCTCGAAGCCTCCGAGGCAACAGATAGCCCGCACTCAACGGTGGGGCCGGGTGGGTCAGGCCGAGCCGATGCCCGCGCGGGCGATCGAGAAGCCGCTGCCCGTCGCGTCGGCCACGCAGGTCATGCCCGTGTCCGCGCTGGCGCAGGTGAAGCCGTGCGCCTTCTTGGTCTGGCCGTAGTCCAGGATCGCGACGTCGCCCTTGGCCTTCTTGGGCTGGTCGTTCTTGCTGACGCACGGCTGCGTCACGTTGCCGGTCGGGTCGACCTTCGCCACGTAGCCGGACGCGCCGTCGCACGAGGCGTCGGGCGCGGGCTTCTGGGTCAGCTCCGCGATGCCGCACGTCGCGGCGTCGGCCGAGATGGTGCAGGTGATGTTGAGCGACGGCGCGGCGAAGGTCTCGACGCCGGCCCCGCCGTCCGTCTCCAGGCCCTCCTCGGCCTCCGGCTCGGCCGACTGCTCCGTGCCGGCGGTCTCGCCACCCGTGGCCGAGGTGTCGGGCGAACCGAGCAGGTTCACGGCGAACACGATCGCGGCGATCACGAGCAGCACGTCCAGGGCGATGAACGCGATCCAGCCGGGGCTGAGCTTGCGCCGCGGAGGCTCGGGCTCGTAGCCGCCCGGCTGACCCGCGTAGACGGGCTGGCCGTACTGGTCGTAGCCCTGCGGCTGGTACTGCGCGGGCGGCTGGTACTGCGCCGGCTGCTGCTGGTACTGGCCCTGCGGCTGGTACTGCCCGCCCTGCGGCGCCGCGTAACCCTGCTGGTACTGCTCGGGGTAGTACTGCTGCTGCATCGTCTGGTCGGCGCCACGCTGCACGGACTGCACCCGGGGCGCACCCGGTGCTGCCGGTGCGGGGGTGACGGCCTGGGCGAACTGGTTGCTCGGCGAGATGGCGGGCGGCTTGCGCGTCGCCGCCGAGACACGCTGCACCGGCGCCTGCTGGACAGGCGTGGGCATGGTGGCGGGGTGCTGCTCCTGAGGGGGAGCAGTGGGCTCCTCGTCAGGGCTGCCGCCCGGTGGCGGTGGCGGGGGCGGCACAGTGCCGGACATCGGGCAACTCCTCAGCTCAAATCGGTCGGTCTGGGCGACCGCGGTCGATCGTACACAAAGGCGTTACTCGCTGTTACTCCTGCGTGGCATGATCGACGAGTCGTCGCAGGTAGTTCACACACCGGACGAGAAGCCAACCGATAAAGCGCGTTATTCGGACGCGCGGGGCGCCTTCGGCGCCCATGAGCAGACAGACGTGGAGGGCCCGTGCCCGGAGAGAACCTGACCCGCGCCGAGGCGGTCGAACGAGCCGGCGTGGTGTCGGTCGAGTCGTATGAGATCGCCCTGGACCTGACCACCGGTCCGGAGACTTTCGCGTCCGCCACGACGCTGCGCTTCACCGCGACCGAGGGCGCTTCCACCTTCGTGGACCTGGTCGCACCGTCCGTGCGGTCCGTGGTGCTGAACGGCCGCGAGCTGGACCCGGCCGCCGTGTTCGCCGACTCCCGGATCGCCCTGGACGGCCTGGCCGAGGACAACGAGCTCGTCGTCGTCGCCGACTGCGGCTACACGAACACGGGCGAGGGCCTGCACCGCTTCGTCGACCCCGTGGACGGCGAGGTGTACCTCTACACCCAGTTCGAGGTGCCGGACGCGCGCCGCGTGTTCGCCTGCTTCGAGCAGCCCGACCTCAAGGCCACGTTCCAGTTCACCGTCACCGCGCCCGCCGCGTGGGAGGTAGTGAGCAACGAGCCGACGCCGGAGCCGGCCGCGGCGCAGCACGCCACCGAGGCCGGGGTCGAGGCCGCGACGTGGGCCTTCGAGCCCACGGGCCGCATCTCGACCTACATCACGGCGCTGGTGGCCGGCCCGTACGCGGTGGTCCGCTCGTCGCTGACGTCGTCGGACGGCCGGGAGATCCCGCTCGGCGCGTTCTGCCGCAAGTCGCTCTCCGCGCACTTCGACGCCGACTACATCTTCGAGAAGACCCGCCAGGGCTTCGAGTTCTACGAGTCCACGTTCGGCGTGCCGTACCCGTTCACCAAGTACGACCAGCTCTTCGTGCCCGAGTACAACATGGGCGCCATGGAGAACGCGGGCTGCGTGACGTTCACGGAGTCGTACGTGTTCCGCTCCAAGGTGACCGAGGCCGTGCGCGAGCGCCGCGTCGTGACGATCCTGCACGAGCTGGCGCACATGTGGTTCGGCGACCTGGTCACCATGAAGTGGTGGAACGACCTGTGGCTCAACGAGTCGTTCGCCGAGTACGCCTCGACGCTCGCCACGGCCGAGGCCACCGAGTGGGAGGCGGCCTGGACCACGTTCTCCGCGATGGAGAAGTCCTGGGCCTACAAGCAGGACCAGCTGCCGTCCACGCACCCGATCGTCGCCGAGATCAAGGACCTGGAGGACGTCCAGGTCAACTTCGACGGCATCACCTACGCCAAGGGCGCCTCGGTGCTCAAGCAGCTCGTGGCCTGGGTGGGCCGGGACGCGTTCGTCGCGGGCGTCTCCGCCTACTTCGGCAAGCACGCCTGGGGCAACACCGAGCTGCCCGACCTGCTGACCGAGCTCGAGGCCACCAGCGGCCGCGACCTCAAGGCCTGGTCCAAGCTCTGGCTGGAGACCGCGGGCGTGAACACGCTGCGCCCCGTCATCGAGACGGACAGCCACGGCCGCATCATGTCGTTCGTCGTCGAGCAGACGGCGCCCGCCGAGTGGCCCACGATCCGCCCGCACCGCCTCGGCATCGGCTTCTACAGCCTGTCCGACGGCGGCGAGCTCGCGCGCACCCACTTCGTCGAGGTCGACGTCGACGGCCCGCGGACGGACGTGAAGGAGCTCGTCGAGCTCGACCGTCCGGCCCTCGTGCTGCTCAACGACGCCGACCTCGCGTACGCGAAGATCCGGCTCGACCCCGCCTCGCTCGCGGTGGCGCTGGAGCACCTGGCCGACATCACGGACCCGCTGGCCCGCTCCCTCGTGTGGGGCTCGGTCTGGGACGCGGTGCGCGACGGCGAGGTGCCGGCGTCGGAGTACGTAAAGCTCGTGCTCGGCGGCATCGCCGGCGAGACCGAGTCGACCACGCTGCGCACCACGCTCAACCAGATGGTGCTGGCCGCCAAGCAGTTCGTGGCGCCGTCGGCCCGTGCGGAGACCCTTGCCACGGTGGGCGACACGCTCTGGTCCCTCGTGGGCGACGCCGAGGCCGGCTCGGACACCCAGTTCCAGCTCGTGAAGTTCTTCGCGCACGTGGCCTCCACGCCCGCGCACGTCGCGACGCTGTCCGGCCTGCTCGACGGGTCGGTCGCGCTCGACGGCCTGGAGATCGACACCGACCTGCGCTGGGAGCTGCTGGAGGGCCTCGTGCTCAACGGGGCGGCGGGCGACGCGGAGATCGACACCACGCTGGCCGCCGACGACACGGCGACGGGCCGCCAGTCCGCCGCCCGTGCCCGGGCCGCCAAGCCCACGGTCGAGGGCAAGCTGGCCGCGCTGTCCTCCGTCGTGGACGCCGACGTGCCGAACGCGATCATCCGGAACACCGGCCTCGGGTTCCTGCACGTGAACGACCCGGCCCCGCTGGCCGACGTCGTGCAGCCCTACCTGGACGCCGTGCTCAAGGTGTGGGACGAGCGCAGCTACCACATCGCCGAGGAGATCATCGAGGGCTTCTACCCGGCCCCGCTGGCCTCGCCGGAGCTGCGGGACGCCACCGCGGCGTGGCTGGAGACGAACGCGGACGCGGCCCCGGCCCTGCGCCGTCTGGTCGTGGAGGCCCTCGCGGGCACGGAGCGCGCGCTGAAGGCCCAGGCCAAGGACGCCTGACGCCGTCGGCGGGACCTCCGCTCACCTTTGAGGCCCGGGTTTCTTCGCTCTGAGCCAGCTCAGAGTGAAGA
>NZ_JBHWZO010000391.1:0-3974 GCF_042728455.1 Promicromonospora sp. NPDC060204 | reverse complement strand
ACGTACAGGTCCCCGGAGGGACCTGGGCGCCCGACACGGCGGGGCTGGGCGACCTGGTGCTCGGGTACACGCCCCTGGTCTCGGTCTGCGACCAGTCGTTCGCCGACGCCGTCGCCGAGCCCGCCCGCGCCGGCGAGCGCGGCATCGGCGCCGTCTACGGGCGCTGGGCCGACGGCTTCAACGTGGTCATGCCCGCGCCCGGCCCGCTCCTGCCCGTCGCCGCCCTGCCCGACCCGGCCGGCTGGTGGGGGCGCGAGATGTGGCTGACGACGACGGCGGGCACCGTCCGCGGCTCGACGGCGGAGTACGCCGCAGGGCCGGGCGAGCTGCTGGCCACGATCTCCCGCATGATCACGCTCTTCCCGGGGGACGTGGTGACCCTGGGGTCGGCGTCGGCGCGGGTGCGCGTCACGCGCGAGCAGTACGCGGCGGGGCTGGACGTCGTCGCGGGGATCGAGGGCCTGGGCGTGGTGCACGCCCGGATCGCTCCCGCCGGGTCGGACGCCTCCGTGTCGGACGCATCTATGTCAGACGCCGCCGTGTCAGACGCCTCCGGGTCAGACGTACAGGTCCCCCGGGTGACCCGCACGCCTGACCCGGCACCTCTGGATCAGGGGGCACCATGACCCGCCGGCCCGACGTGCTCGTCGTCCTCGCCGACGACCTCGGCTTCTCCGACCTCGGCGCGTTCGGCGGCGAGATCGACACCCCCGCCCTCGACCGGCTGGCCCGGCGCGGCGTCCGGATGAGCTCCTTCTACGCGACGCCCCGCTGCAGCCCGTCGCGCGCCGCGCTGCTCACCGGCCGCCACGCGCACGACGTCGGCGTCGGCGTGCTCACCAGCGACGACCGGCCGCACGGATACCGCGGCTCCCTCGACCCCGCGGCGCCGACCCTTGCCGAGCGGCTGCGCGCCGTCGGCTACACGACGGCGCTGGCGGGCAAGTGGCACCTGTCGTCGCGGACGGACGAGCCCGACGAGACCTGGCCCACGCGCCGCGGGTTCGACGAGTTCTACGGCGTGCTGCCCGGCGCGGCCAGCTACTACGCCCCGCCGCTGGTCCAGGGCGAGGAGCGGCTGCCGCCGTCCGCCACCGCGGGCGACTATTACCTCACGGACGACCTGAGCCGGTACGCGCGCGGTTTCGTGGAGCGGGCGCACCACGCGGGCCGGCCGTGGTTCCTGTACCTCGCGTACACCGCGCCGCACTGGCCGCTGCACGCGCGCGAGGCCGACGTCGCGCGGTACCGCGAGCGCTACCTCGCCGGCTGGGACCGTCTCCGCGAGCGCCGGCTGGCCGCGCAGCGCCGCCTCGGCCTGGCCACGGCCGCGGACCTGCCGCCGCGTGACCCGCGGGTGCCGGCGTGGGCGGAGACCGCGGACCGCGAGTGGGAGGCGGAGCGGATGGCGGTCTACGCGGCGCAGGTCGAGGCGATGGACCGGGGCGTGGGCGCGCTGCTGGACCAGCTCGCGGCGCAGGGCACGCTGGACGACACGCTGGTCGTGTTCTGCTCGGACAACGGGGCGTGCGCGGAGGAGCTGCCGCCGCCGTCGGGCAGCCTGAGCCCGGACGTGTCCCCGCCGACGACGCGCGACGGGCGGGCGGTGCGGGTGGGCAGCTCCCCCGACGTCGTCCCGGGGCCGGAGGACACCTTCGCGAGCTACGGGCGGGCGTGGGCGCACCTGTCGAACACGCCGTTCCGCCTGTACAAGCGGTGGGTGCACGAGGGCGGTATCGCGTCCCCGCTGATCGCGTCGTGGCCCGCGGGCGGCGTGCGCGGCGGAGCCCGGACGGCGGGGCCGGGCCACGTGGTCGACGTCGCGCCGACGGTGCTGCGCGCGGTGGGCGGCGACGCCGACGGCATGGCGGGCGTGAGCATGCTCGACCAGTGGCGGGGCGCGCCGGCGGTCGAGCGGCCGCTGTTCTGGGAGCACCTCGGCAACGCCGCCGTGCGGCACGGCCGGTGGAAGCTGGTGCGCGAGGCGGGGCGGCCGTGGGAGCTGTACGACGTCGGCGCGGACCGCGGCGAGACGCACGACCTCGCGGGCGCGCACCCCGGCGTGGTCGCGCGGCTGGAGCGCTGCTGGGAGGCGTGGGCGCGGTCGGCCGGGGTGATCGGGTGGGACCGCCTGCTGGCGTACTACCGCGAGCGCGGCCTGGAGCGGTCGGTGCTCCCGGACTGACCCGGCCGTGGGTCGTTGCCGGGTTCCGTCGTCACCTGGTTCCGTCGGGACGGCGGCGGCGCCGGAACAGGAGCTCCCCGAGCACCGTCAACAGCAGGACGACGGCGCAGGCGCCCGCGAACAGCGCGAGGGCGTGCATGCCGGTGGTGTCGGGCTCCTGCCGGTAGGCCGCGGCGGTGGCCGCCGTCGCGCACAGGGCGCCCACGTACATGAAGGTGCGGAACAGCCCGGACGCCGCGCCGATCTGCTCCGGGGTGGCCTGCTCGTACAGGGCGTTCTGGTTGGCCAGCCCGTTCAGCGCCTGCGGGATGCCGTGCAGCGCGATGACGACGCACAGCCAGAGCACGGGCGTGCCGGCGTCGAGCAGGAGGAGCGCGGCGCAGGCGACCACCTGGACCGCCGACCCGGCGAGCAGCTTGCCGAGGATCGCCGGGCTGCGCCCGGTCAGCACCGTGAACAGCATCGCGGTGCCGAACATCGGCAGCACCACCAGCCCGGTGTGCGACGGCGACAGCCCGCGCGCGTGCTCCAGCCACTGCGGCATCCCGTAGACCACGCAGTACATGACGATCCCGGTCAGCATCTGCCGGGCGTAGGTGAGCAGCAGCGGCCGGTTCTGGCCCAGGACGCGGACGTCGAGGAAGGGGTCGGTCGTGCGCAGCTCCCGCCACACGAACCCCGTCCCGGTCACGAGCGTGATCGCGACGAGCCACAGCGCCCGGGCCGCCGGGTCCATGAGGAACAGCATCAGCGCGGTGAGCGCCACGGCGAACAGGGCGATCCCGGCGGCGTCCCAGGTGCGGCGCGGCCCGCGGACGCCGTCCGCGTCGTCGTCCCGCGGCAGGAACAGCGCGCCCAGCACCAGGCAGGCGACGGCGAACGGCACGTTGACGGAGAACACCGTGCGCCAGCCGCCGAGGTCCACGAGCAGCCCGCCGAGCGACGGCCCGACGACCGCGATCACCTGGTTGGCGAACGACAGCGTGGCCAGCACCCCGGCAGGCGAGGGCCCGCCGGTGCGGCGCCCCTCACGCTTGATGAGCGCCATCGACGCCGGGTAGCCCGCGCACGTGCCCAGGCCGATCAGCACCCGGGCGACGATCAGCCAGCCGAGCGTCGGCGCGAACGTGCCGAGCAGCCCGGCGGCGCCGACGAGCGCCGTGCCGATGAGGTACAGCCGCCGCGGCCCGTAGGTGTCGACCATGCGGCCCACCACGGGCTGCCCCACCGCGCACGCGAGGTACAGCGCGCTGACCAGCCACGCGGTGTCCGACGGCGGCGCCCCGAACGCCAGGCCGATCGGCACGAGCGCGACCGCCAGCAGCGAGGTGTTGAGCGGGTTGAGCACCGACCCGAGGACCATCGGCGCGATGAGCCTGCGGTCGAACCGCGCGGGCTCGGGGGCGGGCTGGTCGTCGGGCCCGTCGGGGCCGGTGGGTTGGTCGGGGCCGCCCGGCTGATCGGGCCCGCCCGGCTGATCGGGGCCGCCTGGCTGCTGGGGGCCTGTCGGTCGATCGGGGCCCGTCGGTCGATCGGGGCCCGTCACCCTGCGGCTCGCCCGCTGGGTCGTCGTGCGCCCCGCCCGACGTCGTACTGCCGACGCCCGCTGTGAAACTCGGTTGCCTCGGGCACGCTCTCACCGTACACCGGCGCGGTCGGCAGTCTGCTCGTGGTCGGCAGCTTGCGGGCCAGGTCGGCAGCCCCCTCGCCAGGTCGGCAGCCCCCTCCTCCGGTCGGCAGCCCCCTCCTCCGGTCGGCAGTCTGTATCGAGGTCGGCACAGGCCTGTGC
>NZ_JBHWZO010000390.1:0-3989 GCF_042728455.1 Promicromonospora sp. NPDC060204 | reverse complement strand
GGCCGACGCCCGCGCCGCGGCGGCCGCCTCCGGGCTGGTCAGCCACGTCGAGTACATCCCGGCCAGCGGCCCGGCGAGCTCGGCGTGCGGCGCCATGGCGGCGGCGACGCGGGGCGCCCGGTCGGCGTAGACGCGGCGCGCGGCGCGCACCACCTTGTCGACCCAGCCGTCGCGCAGCAGGGTCAGCAGGGCGCGCTGGTTGGGCCAGGGCGGGGTGTCGTGGGTGATCGCCCGGCGGTCCAGGAGTCGCTCGTGGACCGCCGGCGGTGCGACGAGCCACCCGAGCCGCAGGCCGGGGCTGACCGACTTGGACGCCGTCCCGACGTAGGCCACGCACGACCGGTCGAGGGCCGCCAGGGCGGGCACGGGGGCGACGTCGTACCGGAACTCGGAGTCGTAGTCGTCCTCGACCACCACGGCGCCCGCGGCGCGGGCGGCCGCCAGCAGCGCGAGCCGGTCCGCCGCCGGCATGACCCGGCCCAGCGGGTGCTGGTGCGCGGGTGTGACGTACGCGGCGGCGCACCCGGCCAGGCCGGTGACGGGCGCCAGCGCCGGATGGTCGACGACGCGGCGCCCCGCCGCACGGATCGTCTCCACGGCGGCCCGGTAGCCCGGGTCCTCGACCAGGACGTCGCCGGGGCCGAGCGCCCCCAGGAGCTGGCGGAGGGCATCCGTGGAGCCGCTGGTCAGCAGGATCTCGTCGGGTCCCACGGTCAGGCCGCGGGTGCGGGCGAGGCGCTCGGCGAGGGCCTCCCGCAGCTCCGGGAGCCCGCCCGGGTCGGGGTAGCCCCGCGGTGGCGTCGTCGCGGAGACCTCCCGCCAGGCCCGGCGCCAGCCCGCGAGCTGGCGCGGGTCGATCCAGGGCGTGCCCGCGTCCAGGTGCGTGTACTCGGTGGCTCGCGTGGCGGGCCGGTTCGGCCGCGGCTGCGCCGGGAGCGTCTCTCCGGAGGCCACGAACGTGCCGGCGCCGCGCCGGGTGGAGACCCACGCCTCGGCCAGGAGCTGGTCGTACGCCTGCTCGACGACGGCGCGCGCCACACCCAGGTCGGCCGCCAGCGCGCGACTGGAGGGCAGCCGGTCGCCGGTGCTGAGCGTCCCGTCGGTCACGAGTGCGCGGACGGCGGCGGCGAGCTGGGCGGGGAGGGGTTCGGCGCGGGTGCGGACGAGTCGGACGGGGAGCATGTTGGGGCTTTCCGGTCGGGGTGGTGTGGTGTGGTGTCGGCGGGTGCGGGGGTGCGGTGTCGAGTGACCTGTCTCAGTCGAGTGGCCTGTTCAACTGGCCGAGAACTGGCCCGTGCTGATGGGCCACTCGAGGGCCAGGCTAGCCGTATGACGACACAGCAGCTCACGCCGGGACCGGCCGCATCCGGGAGTCCGGTGCCCGACACGTCCGTGCCGGATACGTCCGTGCCAGATGCGTCCGCGCCCGTCCCGTCCACGTCTGGTTCGCCCGCACCTGGCCGGTCCGCACCTGGCCGGTCTGCGCCCGGCCAGTCTGCGCCCGGCCTGTCTGCGCCCGGCCCGTCCGCACCCGCCGCGTCCGCGGCCCCGCTGTCGCCCACGGACCGGACGACGCCGACCCGCGGACGTAACCGTCAGGTCGACGAGCGGGACCGGCTCATGGCGTTGCTGGCCGACGCGCTGATCGCACACCTGGGGGTCGTGGCCGGCGCGCACCCGGTGGTCCTGCCCACCGCCTTCGCGGTCGACCCCGCCGGGCCCGACGACGGCGGAAGCCTGTACCTGCACGGCTCGGTCGCGGCCGGCTGGCTCGCGCCGGCACTGGAGCAGGACGTGTGCGTCACGGTGACCGAGCTGGACGGCCTGGTGCTGGCGCGGACCGGCTTCCACCACTCGATGAACTACCGGTCGGCGGTGGTGATCGGGCGGCCCCGCCGGGTGACCGACCCGGGGGAGCGGCGCCGGGCGCTCGACCTGATCGTGGACCACATGGTGCCCGGGCGCGCCGCGACCCTGCGGCCCCCGACCCGCAAGGAGCTCGCGGCGACCGTGGTGATCGCGTTGCCGCTCGCCGAGGCCTCGATGAAGCAGCGCGAGGGCGGAGCCACGCTCGAACCCGGCGACCTGGAGCTCGACGGCTGGGCCGGGCTCGTGCCGGTGCGGCGGGTCGCCTCGGCGCCCGTCACCGAGGACTACGTCACCGACGAGGTGCCGGAGCTCGTTCTGCGCCGTGCTGCAGAGCTGGGTGGTGGCGAGCGGTGACGGGCGCCGTCGTCGAGGGACTGGACGGCGACGGGCTGGATGGCGAGGTTCTGGGTGATGGCGAGCGGCCGTGATCGGCCGGCCGAGCCGGAGGTCCCAGGTCTGACCGGCTGCCAGGACTGACCGATCGACGGCTCTGTCTGATGGCTCGGCGGGACTCGTTCGTGTCTGCGTTCTTCCGCCATGGCGCTGAGGTCCCGAGGTCGCCTCGGGTCCGGCGGCTCAGGCACATGGGCTGGCCGACCGTGCACCAGGGGCGCTCATGTGTCTGCTCGCGCGACCTCCTTGTGCGCCCGGTTGGTCACGGCTGCGCGTTGGCCCTGTCCGCTCAATCATCCGGTTGGGTGCCGTGGTGCCGTGGTGCCGTGGTGCCGTGGTGCCGTGGTGCCGTGGTGCCGTGGTGCCGTGGTGCCGTGGTGCGCGGCGCCAGGTCGTCGTTCGTTCGACGCCGGTCGCTCTGCTTGATGACCTGGGTGATCAGAAAGGCGGCTCCCCAGGATCAGGACGGCGCGCTCCAGCAGCGCCGGGTGCGCCGGCAGGGGCGCGGGTGCTGGCTCGGCCGTCCGGGGCTCGCCGTCCGAGGAGCTGGCGCACGTCCTCACCGAGGCTCGTGATGTCGGTGTCGTCGGTATCTGTGTCCCCGCTATCAGCGGCGTCGGTGCGGTCGGTGGCCGTGTGGTGGGTGGCGTCCGTGCGGTCCGTGCGGTCCGTGCGGTCCGTTGCGACAGGGCCCACCTGGGTGGGTGGTCGCGTGTGGGTGTGGCCGGTGGGTGCGGTCCAGGTGGTGTTTCCGGTGTCGGGGTCGCGGGTGACGTTCCACCCGCCGTGTGTTTTGGCGAGGTGGTGTGCGCGGCACAGGGGTTGGAGGTTGGTGGCGCGGGTCTGTCCGGGTGTGCCGGGTGGTTGCTGGGTGGGGTCGAGGTGGTGGTCGTAGGGGTTGATGTGGTCGAGGTCTGCCCAGCGGGCGGGTCGGTCGCACTGCGGGAAGCAGCAGGTCTGGTCGCGTTGGGTGACGGCTTGCCGCAGGATCTTGCCGGGTTGGTAGGTCGTGGTGGAGTAGTCGGTCAGGACACCCGTGACGGGGTCGGTGATCAGGCGTTGCCAGGTCGCGTCGGTCGCGATGCGGGCGGCGGTCTCGGCGGGGATCGGACCGTACCCGTGAAGGTGGCCGGGGGTGTTGTCCAGGCCGAGGAGCATGGTGGCCGGGACGGTGACCTTGATCTGGGGCTTGGTCGTGACGACGCGGACGTTCGTGCCGCCGCACAGGCACCCGCCGCAGGTGCACCCGGTGGCGGGCGCGGTGGTGCGCGGCATGGTCTGCTCGCCCGTGCCCGTGCCCGTGCCCGTGCCCGTGCCCGTGCCCGTGCCCGTGCCCGTGCCCGTGCCCGTGCCCGTGCCTTGCGGGGTGGCGCTGTTGGGGGTGCATTCGGGTTGGGGCGGGACGATGATGCGGCCGGTGGTGATGGCGACGAGGGCGTCGGCGCGGGCCTGGGTCAGGGTGCGGGTGTTGCCGGGTGTGCGGCGCAACGTGTGGGCGGTTTGTTCGATGGTGTCCCAGACGGCGGCCGCGTCGGTGGCGGGCAGGTGGGCGCTGATCCAGGCCATGGAGTTGTCGGCGGGGTCGAGGTAGACGGCGCGGCGGGTGGTGGCGTGCTTGGCGACCTCGGTGGAGCCGTGCAGGTGGGTGGCGTGCTGGTTCATCTTGTCGCGTAGCCATCGCCGGGTGTGGTCGGGGGCCTGGGGCAGGTAGAGGGTGATGGCGTGGT
>NZ_JBHWZO010000389.1:0-3995 GCF_042728455.1 Promicromonospora sp. NPDC060204 | reverse complement strand
GCTAGGCGCTTACTTCTTGTTGCGACGCTGCACACGCGTCCGCTTCAGCAGCTTGCGGTGCTTCTTCTTGGCCATACGCTTGCGGCGCTTCTTGATGACGGAGCCCATAGGTCCTCGCAATGTTCGGTCGGTCGGTCGGCGGCGGCCCGACGACGGGCCGCGCGGCGAAATGGTCCACGGTTGGTCCGGGACAGTGACGCCATAGTGACGATGGCCGACCAACACGAAAAGGAGTCCGCTACCTAGGCTACCTGCTCTGCCGCGCGCCCCGTAATCGACGGCGGTGTGAGGTGCGCCGGACCGGCGTCCCCGGCCGGCCGCGAAGCCCGTCCGGAGACCACTCAGGGGCGGGCCGCGAACCGCTCCAGCAGGTCGGCGTGGCCGGAGCAGACGAGCAGGTCGTTGGCGGAGACCCGGGTCTCCGGCGTCGCGTAGACGAAGTCCACGCCCGGCGACTTCACCCCGATCACGGTGATCCCGTACCGCTTGCGGATGTTCGACTGCGCCAGCGTGAAGCCCTGCGCCTCGCGGGGCGGGCGCATCTTCACGATGGTGAAGCCGTCCTCGACCTCGATGTAGTCGAGCAGCTTGCCGCTGACGAGGTGGGCGACGCGCGAGCCGGCGTCGGCCTCGGGGAAGACGACGTGGTGCGCGCCGATACGGGTGAGGATCCGGCCGTGCTCGGCGGAGATCGCCTTGGCCCAGATCTGGGGCGTGCCCAGGTCCACCAGGTTGCCCGTGATGAGCACCGACGCCTCGAGCGACGAGCCGACCCCGACCACGGCGACGCCGAAGTCCTTCGCGCCGAGCTGCTCCAGCGCGTCCGGGTTGGACGCGTCGGCCTCGACCAGCGGCAGGCGCCCGGACCACTGGGCCACCAGCGTGGGGTCCTGCTCCACCGCGAGCACGTCCTGGCCGAGCCGGTCCAGGGTGGCGCCGATCGCCGACCCGAACCTGCCCAGTCCGATCACGAGCACACCCGCGTCCCGCTCGGGTCTCTTCTCCGGCACGGTAGTCCTCTCCTGTCAGCCGCTGTTGTCTGTCGCGTGAGGCCTGCGTTCCGTCCCGGGCGCGTGCCTCGTTCCTCGGCCCTCACCCTGCACTGCACTCCGGCCTCACCCGATGATGGGTCGTTCCTCCGGGAAGCGTACGATGCGCCGCCGGTCACGAAGGGCCAGCACCGCCACGACGGTCACCGCCCCGGTACGCCCCACGAACATCAGGGCTGCCAGCACGTATTTTCCGGCGTCGGGCAGGTCGTACGTGATGCCGGTCGTGAGGCCGACGGTCGCGAACGCCGACAGCACCTCGAACAGCACCTTGGACAGGGGGAGGTCGGTGAGCTGCAGCAGCGCGACGCACGAGACCAGCACGATGCTCGCGCCCGTGAACACGACCGCGATCGACAGCCGCAGCACGTCGCGCGGGATCCGGCGTCCGAACGCCTCGATGTCCCGGTCGCCCCGCGCCTCCGCGATGATCGCCAGCAGCATGACGGCGAGCGTGGTCACCTTGATACCGCCCGCGGTGGACGCCGAGCCACCGCCCACGAACATCAGCGCGTCCTGGATGAGCCAGCTCGACTCGTGCATCGCGCCGATGTCCACGGTGCTGAACCCGCCCGAACGCGGCATGATCCCGGCGAAGAGGGCGGCGAGCAGCTTGTCGCCGACGCTGAGCGGCCCGAACGTCCTGGGGTTGGTCCACTCCAGGATCAGCAGCAGCAGCGCACCCGCAACCAGCAGCGCGGCGCTGGTCACCAGCGTGAGCTTGCTGTGCAGCGAGAGCCGCTTGGTCCACCCGTGCCACCGGCGCCCCGGCCGGCGCAGGGAGCGCTGGATGTTGAGGATCACGGGGAACCCGAGCGCTCCGATGAAGACGCCGAGCGCGATCGGCAGCAGGAGCGTCCAGTCACCCACGTGCGGCATGAGGCCGTCGGGCGTCGGCACGAACCCCGCGTTGTTGAAGGCGGAGATCCCGTAGAACAGGGAGTGCCAGGCCGCCGTGCCCACGTTGTCCTCGAGGATCAGGAAGCGCGGGAAGAGCAGCAGCGCGATCGACAGCTCGAGCGTGGTCGCGGTGATGATGATGACGCGGACCAGCGAGCCGACATCGCCCAGCCGGCTCGTCTTGGTCTCCGACGCCGTGAGCAGCTTCTGCGTCAGCCCGATCTTGCGGGAGACCATCATGCCGAGCAGCGAGGCGACGGTCATGATGCCGAACCCGCCCACCTTGATGCCGGCGAGGATGACGACCTGCCCGTAGAACGACCAGTAGGTCGCCGTGTCCTGCACGACGAGCCCCGTGACGCAGACGGCGGAGACCGCCGTGAACAGCGCGTCGACGAAGCTGGCGCCCGCGCCGTCCGCCGTCGCGAACGGCACGAGGAGCAGGATCGCGAACAGCCCGATCACACCCGCGAACACGGTGACGGCCAGGCGCGCGGGTGCGCGGAAGGCCAGCTCGTCCACCAGCTCCCGGAGGCCGAACAGCCTGTGCCGGAAGATCGGCGCCATCCGACCCGCTCCCTCCCCTGCAGTCCCGACGATCGACGCCCTACTCTGCCACGCCGAAGGGCGCTCGACGGGCACAACGCCGGTGCAGCGGCCGCCGACGCCGTTTCTGAGCCACGGCGCCCGCCCTGGGCCGGGTCCGTTACCGTGGGCGGGTGCACCTCGCCCGGCTGGTCTGGAGTCCGCGACTCCTCGAGTACGACTTCGGCCCCGGGCACCCCATGTCGCCCGCCCGCCTCGACCTGACGATGCGGCTCATCGAGGCGCTCGGCCTGCTCGACCGGCCCACGCTCGAGGTGGTGGACGCCGAGCCCGCGACCGACGCCGTGATCGAGTCGGTGCACGACGCCGAGTACGTCGCCGCCGTCCGGCACGCCGGGACCACGCTGGAACCCGATCTGATGCGCGGCCTGGGCACCGACGACGACCCGCTCTTTGCCGGGATGCACGAGGCCGCCGCCCGCCAGGTCGGCGGGTCCGTCGCGCTGGCCGACGCCCTGTGGCGCGGCGAGGTCGCGCACGGCGTGAACGTCGCCGGGGGCATGCACCACGCGATGCCGGGCGCGGCGTCGGGCTTCTGCGTCTACAACGACGCGGCCGCCGCGATCCGCCGGCTGCTGGACCTCGGCGCGGAACGGGTCGCCTACCTGGACTTCGACGCCCACCACGGCGACGGCGTCGAGGCGATCTTCTGGGACGACCCCCGCGTGCTGACCTTCTCGATCCACGAGGATGGCCGCACCCTGTTCCCCGGCACTGGAGCCTCGGCCGACGTCGGCATGCCCGGCCCCGCCGAGGGGACCGCCGTCAACATCCCGGTCCCGGCGCGCACCTCGGGGCCGGCCTGGCTGCGGGCGATCGACGCCGTCGTGCCCGCGCTGGTCCGGGAGCACCGCCCGCAGGCGATCGTCTCCCAGCACGGCTGCGACGCCCACGGCCGCGACCCGCTCTCGAACCTGAACGTCTCCGTGGACGCGCAGTGCACGGCGCAGCAGTGGGCGCACGCCCTCGCGCACGAGCACGCCGACGGCCGCTGGCTCGCCCTGGGCGGCGGCGGGTACGCGGTGTCCGACGTCGTCCCGCTCGCCTGGACCGCGCTCGTCGCCGAGGCCGCGCACGCACCCGTGGAGCGCGGCAGCGAGCTGCCCGCCGCCTGGCGCGACGCCGTCGAGGCCCTGGACCTGGAGGCCGCCCACACGATGGGTACGGCCGAGGTGCCGTTCCGGAGCTGGCGCGACGGCTACGACCCGGCCGACCCGGTGGACCGCGCCGTGCAGGCCACCCGCCGCGCCGTCTTCCCCCTGTGGGGCCTGGACCCGCTGCTGGACTGACCTCCCGGGCCGGGCCGGGTCCGGCCGGATCCCCTTTGAGGCCCGGCTTTCTTCGCTCTGGCGCGCGTCAAAGCGAAGAAAGCCGGGCCACAAAGGGGCTGTCTCTTATTAACCAAACCCCGCCCACGAGAACAGAAAAAAACTGGGATGG
>NZ_JBHWZO010000388.1:0-4008 GCF_042728455.1 Promicromonospora sp. NPDC060204 | reverse complement strand
GGCGCCGGGGCGTTCGTGCTGCTGTGCTCCATGAGCTCAGCGGGGTGCGGGTCTCAGTCGGGGACGACCAGGCCGCGCCGGACCGCGGGCACGAGCCGCGCGGGGATGCGCACCTGGCGCCCGTCCACGGTCACCGCGACCAGGTCGGGCACGAGGGCCGTCCACTGCGAGCGGCGGGACCGGGTCCGCGACCGGGACATCTTCCGCTTGGGGACCGCCATCGATCAGCGCTCCTCGCGGAAGTCGACGTGCTGCCGCGCGACGGGGTCGAACTTGCGCAGCACGAGCCGGTCAGGATCGTTGCGCCGGTTCTTGCGGGTCACGTAGGTGAACCCGGTGCCCGCCGTCGAGCGGAGCTTGATCACGGGACGAAGGTCGATACGCGAGGCCATCAGTTACCACCCTTGCTGTTGTTGCTCGTGTTGTGCTTGGCGTAGCGCTGCCGGAACTTCTCGACGCGTCCGGCGGTGTCGACCACGCGGGCCGATCCGGTCCAGAACGGGTGGCTGGCGCTGCTGATCTCGACGTCGACCACGGGGTAGGTCTGGCCGTCGGACCACTCGATGGTCGCCGTGGGGCGGCCGGGACCGGAGTCCGTGCTGCCGGCGAGCGTCGAGCGGGTCAGGAACGTGAAGCCTGCGCTCGCGTCCCGGAAGACCACGGGGCCGTAGGTGGGGTGAAGGTTCTGCTTCATGGTTTGTCTCCTGTCCTCAGCCCTGCCGCGCCTTCCAGCGCGGGTTGAGCTTGTTGATCACGAACGTCTTGCCGTGCCGGCGTACGACCTTGGCGCCGGGCTTGTCCTTGAGGGACCGCAGTGATGCGCGAACCTTCATGTGTCACTCCTTGCGTAGCGGGTGGGCGACGGCGGGGCCGTCGGGGTGTCGGCCGGTCTCACCAGCTCGACTTGGTCACCCCGGGCAGCTCGCCGCGGTGGGCCATCTCGCGCAGGCGGATCCGGGAGAGCCCGAACTTCCGCGAGTACGCGCGGGGCCGTCCGTCGACGGCGTCGCGGTTGCGCAGCCGGGTCGGGCTGGCGTCGCGCGGCTGCGTCGACAGCTCTGCGGCGGCGGCCTGGCGCTCCTCGGGCGGCAGGTCGAGCCTGCGGAGGGTGCGGCGCAGCTCCGCCCGGCGCTCGGCGTACCGGGCGACGATCTCGCGCCGCCGCTCGTCGGCGGCGATCTTGGACTTCTTGGCCATCAGACCTTCTCCCCTCTGGCCAGGATCTGGGCGACGACGACGTCGATGCCCTTGCGATCGATGGTCTTGATGCCCTTGGCGCTCACCCGCAGCGTGACGTTGCGGCCGAGCGACGGGACCCAGTAGCGCTTCTTCTGGATGTTGGGGTCGAACCGCCGCTTGGTCCGCACGTGCGAGTGCGAAATCGAGTGACCGAACCCCGGGACGGTGCCCAGCACCTGGCATCTGGCTGACACATGACCTCCTGTGGCGACGGACTGGCCGCCGCTGGTGAGAACCGTTCTCATATCGCGCTACAGTGAACCAGAACTGAGAACGGTTATCAATTATTCCGGGGCCCGCCCCCGGGCGAGGAGGCAGCATGTACCGAACCGGAGACCGCCGCGGAATCATCCCGGTGAGCGTCCTGGCCACCACCGACCCCGTGCTGCGCGACTCCGCGCTGTTCGGTCTGCTCACCGACACACCCGGCGTCGTCGCCGCCCGGCACGACATCTACGAGGACCACCTGCGGCGCGTCGTCCTCGACGCCACCGGCGTCCTCGAGGACGTGCTGGTGCCACTGGAGCACGCCTGCCTGTCCTGCGCTGTCCGCGAGGACGCCGTCCCCACCATCGCCCGCCTCGCCCGCGACGGCCGCTGGTCCCACGTGCTGCTCGCGCTCCCCATCAGCGCCGAACCCCTGCCCGCCGCCCGCTCGCTGACGGCCGAGACCGCACCCGGCGGCGCGCTCGACCACACGCGCATCGCCACGTCCTTCACCGTGGTCGACGCCGACACCCTCCAGCACGACCTGCTCGGCGACGACACCCTGCTCGAACGCGGCCTCGGCCTCACCAGCGGCGACGAGCGCTCGGTGGGGGAGGCGCTCGCGGCCCAGATCGAGCAGGCGGACCTCGTGGTGGCCCACGGCTCGCCGGCCGGGCCCGCCGACGTCTCGCTGCCGCCGACGGCGTCGGGCCTCCTGGACCGGCTGCGCGGCGCCGGGACGCGGCGGGTGAACGGACTGCACGCCCTCTCGGCCGCGGGGCTCGCCGCCGCCACGCACTCGCCGGCGCGCGCCGAGCACCGGGCGCACCCGCTCGGCGCGGTCGTCGTCACCGGTCCGGGCGGAGTGCCCGAGGACCGGAGCTGGACGCTGGAGCTGCGCTCACCCCTGCCGTTCCACCCGGAGCGCCTGCTGGAGCACATCGAGTCGCTCGGCGCCGGCGGGCTGCGGGCCCGCGGCGTCTTCCACGTGGCCGACCGGCCCGGCCTCGCCTGCCTGTGGGACGGCGCGGGCGGCCAGCTCGCGGTCGGCGACCTGGGGCCGTGGTCGGAGGTCTGCGCGGGCACGCCGCCGCACACCCGGATCGTGGTGGTCGGCGTCAGTGACGCCGGGCCGGACGACGAGCGGCGCCGGCTGCGCGAGGCGTTCCAGGCGGCGCTGTGCACGCCCGAGGAGGCCGCCGCCGGCGTCGAGTGGCTGTGGCGCGAGGACCACCTCGCCCCCTGGCTCGGCGCCCGCTCCGCCTGACCCGGTCAGCGGGGGCAGAGGTAGGCGGCCGTCCGCGGGCGGACGCCGTCGGGGCCGGTCCAGCCGGCCGGCCCCGATGCCACCCGCACCCAGCCGAGGCGCTCGTACAGGCGGACGGCCGGGCCGCCGTCGTCCACGACGTCGAGCACGAGCCGCCGTCCGCGCCGGGAGGGCGTGTCCTCGATGCGCTCCAGCAGTGCCATGGCGATGCGCGAGCCGCGCGCCTTCGGTGTCACGAACAGGCGGCTCACGCCGGCGAGCCCGGTCACGGTCGTCCGCGCGGCGGTCGCGAGGTCCTCGACGTGCTCGACGCCGTCGGCGGCGACGAGCATGACGTGGCCGACCACGACGCCGTCGGCAAGTGCGACCCACGCGGCGATCGTCCCCGTAGGAGTGAGCCAGGCGACCGGGTCGTCGGGCCAGGCCATCGGGTAGCCGTCGCTCTCGTGCACCTGCCGCAGCGCCTCGACGACCCGGTCGAGGTGGGCCGTGTGGCGCTGGGCGATCAGGAGGTCGGGCACGGGCTCAAGGTATCCGAAGCCCGGTGGGACCGGCGCCCGAACCGTGGCTCGCGAGCGAGTGAGAGACGGCGGCTCTCGCCTGTGGTCCTCAGGTGAGGTGTCCCCGCTCGACGGCTCGCCGGATCGCCGTCCGGTAGCCGGCGGGCATGCGCAAGGACTCGGCCTCGTCGGGCGTCGCGAGGACCAGCTCCTTGTGCTCGTCGCTGAAGGTGGGCGCGGCGGCGCCGTCGTACGCGGCGAGGTACGTCAGGACGAGGACGTGGCGGTGTGGGAAGACGCGGTACACCCAGCTGTGGAAGGGTTCGCCGACCGTGACGTCCCAGGCCAGCTCCTCCTGGATCTCGCGGGCGAGGCACTGCGCCGGGTCCTCGCCGAGGTCGAGCTTGCCGCCGGGCAGCTCCCACTCGTCGCGTTCGTTCCGCAGGAGGGGGAGCCGGCCGCGCCAGGCGATCACCGCCTTGACCGAGACCGGGAGCTGGTACTCGAAGTAGCCGGGATTGCGTTCGACCAGGTAGGGCTCCTCGGGGGAGCGGGTGTTGAGCATGGGACCGTCCTACCGCACCGGCGGTCCGCACACGATTCGCGAGGCCGGCGGGCGCTTCTCTGGACGATTGTTCAACTTTTCTGGACGATTGTTCAAAAATGCGGTGAGGCTCTTTACCGGAGTTCCGGGAAAGAGCCACACCAGTGCGTATCAGCTGTTCCTACCGGCGCCGACGTGGGCGTCATGTTAATACGACGGGGGGCGGCAAAGGCAGCGGGACGGGAAGCCCG
>NZ_JBHWZO010000387.1:0-4027 GCF_042728455.1 Promicromonospora sp. NPDC060204 | reverse complement strand
CCTGACGGGGCGGGCCCGGCTTCCGGGGCCACAGTGCGGAAGGAGGTGCCATGACCGGTCAGGACTGGATGGAGAAGGACTTCTACGCCGTGCTGGGCGTGTCCAAGGACGCCGACGACGCGGCCGTCAAGAAGGCCTACCGCAAGCTCGCGCGCCAGTACCACCCCGACCAGAACCAGGGGAACGCCGCGGCGGAGTCCAAGTTCAAGGAGATCGGCGAGGCCTACGCGGTGCTCTCCGACGCGGAGCAGCGCCGCCAGTACGACGCCGTGCGCGCCATGGCGGGCGGCGCCCGCTTCTCGGCGGGTGCCGGCGGTGCCGGGGCCGGCGGGTTCGAGGACATCATGGGCGCCATGTTCGGCGGCGCCCAGGGCACGGGCGGCCGGGGCGGGCCGCGCGTCCGCTACCCGCAGGGTGGGAACGGCGGCTTCGAGGACATCCTCGGCTCCATGTTCGGCGCCGGCGCAGGCCGGACGGCCTACGGCGCGGGAACCACCGGATACACGACCCCGACCCCGGGCGCGGACGTCGCCGCCCAGGTCACGCTGCCGTTCCGGGCAGCCGTGGAGGGTACGACGGCGGAGCTCGAGGTCAACGGCCGCACCATTACGGCCCGGATCCCCGCGGGGATCAACGACGGCAAGAAGATCCGGCTGCGCGGCAAGGGCCGGCCCGGGGTGGCCGGCGGTCCGGCGGGGGACCTCGTCGTCACCGTGCACGTCACGCCGCACCCGGTCTGGACGCTGGACGGCGTGGACCTGCGCATGACCGTGCCCGTCACGTTCGCGGAGGCGGCGCTCGGCACCACGCTGGAGGTGCCCACCCTGGACGGCGCCACCGTGCGGCTCAAGGTGCCCGCAGGCACGCCGTCGGGCCGGGTGCTGCGCGTCAAGGGCCGTGGCGTGCGTACCGCGAACGCGACCGGTGACCTGCTCTTCACCGTGCAGGTGGCCGTGCCGCAGAAGCTCAGCAAGAAGGCCAGGCAGGCGCTGGAGACGTTCGCCGCCGAGAGCGACGGCGAGGACGTGCGCGCCGGGCTGGCCGCGCGGGCGGCGGAATGACGACCGGTGCGGTGGGGCGGCTGCCCCGCCGCACCGGGTTCGGCTAACCTGCCCGGACCAACAGTGCAAAAGAGACTTCGGAGGTGCGCATGGTCGACGACGACACACCCGTGCTCACCGTGTCCAAGGCCGCCGAGCTCGCGGGCATGCACCCGCAGACCCTGCGGCAGTACGACCGCCTCGGCCTCGTGGTGCCCCGGCGCACGCGCGGCCGCGGCCGCCGGTACTCGCGGCGCGACGTCGCACGCCTGCTCCAGGTCCAGCGGCTCGCCCAGGGCGAGGGCATCAACCTCGCCGGGATCAAGCGGATCCTCGACCTGGAGGCGCACGTCTCCGTCCTGGAGGAGCGCCTCGGCGACCTGCTGATGCGGGTCCAGGAGGAGGGGCGCGTGTTCGCCGCCGGGCCGGCGGCGGGCGACGTCGTGGTGGTCCAGCGTGGTCAGCGCGTCCGCAGCGCGGCGGTGCGCGTGGACCTGGAGCACCGTGCCGCCGGCGGGGGCGCCGTGGTGCTCTGGCGGCCGGCCCCGCGGCGCGAGGAGTGACCGCTTCCTCGGTGCGCGGCTGATTTCAGCAATGCCATTCTTTCGTTAATCAAGAATGCACGCCCGAGTATAGGTAAGGCATTCCTTGCTCTACGCGATCCACCATTTCGGAATACGATCGGTGTATTCCGCAGGAGTGACGCACCGAGCGAGGAGAGATGCCATGAGCACGCTGATGGAAATGCCCGAGGTCGTCGAGTGCTCGATCGACGGCTGCGGGTACAACCACGAGCACGGCTGCCACGCCGGCGCCGTCACCATCGGAGGGCACGCGGGCGACGCCGCCTGTGCCACGTTCATCCCGCTGAGCACCAAGGGCGGCCTGGAGAAGGTGATCGCCCACGTCGGCGCCTGCCAGCGCGCGGAGTGCACCCACAACGACCACCTGGAGTGCAACGCGACGTCGATCCGCGTCGGACCGGGCCCCGAGGACCCGGGCCACGCCGACTGCCTCACCTTCGAGCCGAACGGCGCAGCGCAGCAGGTCTGAGTACGTCCGGCAGGGCCGAGGGTCCGGGTGCTCGTCGTCGAGCACCCGGGCCCTCAGCGCGCCAGGTGGTCCAGGAGGAGCAGGGCGTCGCCGTGCGTCCCGGGGAGCCGCTCGACCCACACCCGGGTCGGGCGGCGCACCTCTGTCGTCAGGCCGAGCACCTCGGCGTTGCGCTCCACGACGCGGCGCAGCGACTGGCCGAGCTCCGCCGTCGTCGGACCGCGCTCGCACAGCACCACGAACGTGCCGTCGCCCACGGCGGCCATCGGGTGGCCCTCGCCGAACACCTGGTGCAGGGTGCGGCCGATCGCGGCGGAGCGCGCCAGGCGCTGCCACGTGTCGAGGTTCTCCAGGCCCACGTCGAGCACCAGCAGGCAGTGGGACTCGCCCGCGGTCGAGCCGGTGCGCTGGGCCACGCCGTAGGTCTCGCGCAGCCGCTCGCCCAGGTACTCACCCGTGGGCAGACCGGTCGAGGGGTCGTGCGTGGCGATCTGGTAGGGCACGCGCTCGCGCTCCCCGACCCAGCCGATCGCCGCGGCGCGCAGCGCGCCGACGTCCGTGGGGCGCCCGAAGGCGGCGTAGAGGCAGGCGACGTCGTCCAGGGCCTCGGTGATCCCGGCACCCACACCGGCGCGCGCCGCACCGAGCCGCTCGGCCGGCGCGATCACGCCACGGCCCTCGGCCAGTGCCTCTGCTAGCGCTTCTGCGGCGGGGTGCTCCCAGTCGTTCGGCCGGATCCATACCGACGCCAGACTCGTAGCGCGCCACCGCTCGCGCAGGTCGTGCACACGCACCCGCGCCTCCTGCTGTGCCTCGCTCATACTGATGGGACCCTCACGGGGATACATCATGACGCACCTTCGGAGGTGACGTGCCGGACTTCACCCGGGCATCACCCCGGAATCTGGAATTCCACCCCCTAAATCTTGCGCCTGGCTCTATAGTCTTGGCAGGACGGCGACAGTCAACGGCAGCGCGACCACCGCGAGAGTCTGGGTAGACGTGAGGCAAGTCGAGAGCAGCACAGGGGAAACCCCTAGCGACGCGGAACTGATCCTGCAGGTCAGGTCAGGTGACCGTGATGCTTTTGGCGTGCTCTACGAGCGTCACTCGGCCGCCGCTCGTGCCCTCGCCCGCCAGTACGTCCCGGCCGCCGACGCGGAGGACGTCGTCGCCGACGCGTTCAGCAAGCTGTTCGAGATGCTGCGCCGCGGGGTCGGCCCCGACGCCGGGTTCCGCCCGTACCTGTACACGATGGTCCGCCACCGGTCGTTCGACGTGTCGCGCGGCGCCGCGCGCACCCGCCCGAGCACCGACGACGAGATCGAGTCCGTCCTCGGCCGGGTGGCCTCGAAGGACGACCCTGCGCTCGAGGGCTTCGAGCGCAGCGTGATCGCCAAGGCCTACGTCGACCTGCCGGAGCGGTGGCGCGAGGTCCTCTGGTACGTGCTCGTGGACGAGCTCAAGCCGGCCCAGGTCGCGCCCGTGCTCGGTCTCAGCCCCAACGGCGTGTCCGCCCTGCTCTACCGCGCCAAGGAGGCGCTGCGGGCCGGGTACCTCCAGCAGCACCTGACGCACGCGCCGTCGGACACCTGCCGCACCGTCAACCCGCTGCTCGGCGGGTACGTGCGGGCGAGCCTGTCCAAGCGCGAGACCACCAAGATCGACGAGCACCTGTCCACCTGCGCCACGTGCAGCGCCCTCGTGCTCGAGCTGCACGACGTGGCGCACGGCATGAAGACCGTCATCGCCCCGCTGGTGCTGGGCGCGGGCGGCCTCGCCCTGGTCGGTGCCGGCGCCCCGATCGGCGGCATGGTCGTCGCCGCGAAGGCCGGCGCGGGCGCGGCGGCCGGTGGCGCGCACTCCGCCTCCGCCATGAGCGCGGCGTCGAGCGGCTCGTTCTCCGGCGCGGTGTCGTCCGCCGTCTCCACCAC
>NZ_JBHWZO010000386.1:0-4079 GCF_042728455.1 Promicromonospora sp. NPDC060204 | reverse complement strand
GCTGCTGCCAGGACGAGTCCCGTCCTGGCAGCAGCTGCATGGTCACCAGCCGCCGTGCGGCGTCACGCCGTGCGGACCCAGGCCGTCGTCGCGCCCGGCAGCAGGCCGTCGGCCAGGGGCTCGCTCGTGAGCAGCACCTCGCCGTCCGGCAGCGCCGTCGGCTCCGTGCCGAAGTTGGTCACGACGTGCCAGCCGCCCGGCCGCGCGAAGTGCACGACGTCGTCCGACGCGTCCAGCCACTCCAGCGTCTCGTCGGTCTGCAGCTCGTCGCGCAGCGCGAGCGCCGCCCGGTAGAGCTCCAGCGTCGAGCCGACGACGCCGTCCTGCGCCTCGACCGACAGGTCGCCGTAGCCCGCGGGCTGCGGCAGGTGCGCGCTCCCCGTGCCGAAGCCGAACGACGAACCCTCGCGCGTCCACGGCAGCGGCACGCGGCAGCCGTCCCGGCCCGGGTCGACGCCCGGGTTGCGGAAGAACGCCGGGTCCTGGTGCTGGTCGGCCGGGATGTCGGCGACCTCGGGCAGGCCGAGCTCCTCGCCCTGGTACAGGTAGGCGCTGCCCGGCAGGCCCAGCATGAGCAGCGTGGCCGCGCGGGCACGGCGCAGGCCCAGCTCGACGTCGGCGACGGGCTCCGTGCCGCCGGACAGCAGCCAGGCCTGGCCCTGCTTGCCCGGCTTGCCGTCGCGCGGCGGCAGGGCGTAGCGGGTGGCGTGGCGGACGACGTCGTGGTTGGAGAAGACCCACGTGGTCGACGACCCCGACGCCGCGGACAGCGCCAGGTTGTCGGTGATGATCTTCCGGTACTGGGCCGCGTCGAAGTCGGCCTCCAGCAGGTCGAAGTTGAACGCCTGGCCCAGGCCGTCGGCGCTCGCGTACCGGGGCCGCCGGGGTGTGTCGACCCAGGCCTCGGCCACGGCGATGCGCGGCGGGGTGTACTCGTCGAACACCTGGCGCCAGCCGGCGTAGATCTCGTGCACCTCGTCGCGGTCCCACAGCGGGTGGGCGCCGGGCTCGGTGATCGCGTCGAGCTCCGCCTGGCTCGGCAGGTTCTCGGCCAGGTCCTTGGTCAGGCCGTGCGCCACGTCGATGCGGAAGCCGTCGACGCCCCGGTCCGACCAGAACCGCAGGGTCTGGTGGAAGTCCTCCCGGACCTCCGGGTTGTCCCAGTTGAAGTCGGGCTGCTCCTTGGCGAACAGGTGCAGGTACCACTGGCCGTCGGGCACGCGGGTCCACGACGGGCCGCCGAAGATGCTCGTCCAGTCGGCGGGCGGCTGCGCGCCGTCCTCGCCCAGGCCGTCGCGGAAGATGTAGCGGGCCCGCTCGGGGCTGCCCGGCGCCGCGGCCAGGGCCTGCTGGAACCAGGCGTGGAGGTCCGAGGAGTGGTTCGGCACGATGTCGACGATGACGCGGATGCCGGCGCCGTGCAGGGCCTCCACCATCTGGTCGAACTCGTCCAGCGTGCCGATCCGCGGGTCGACGTCGCGGTAGTCGGCGACGTCGTAACCGCCGTCGGCCAGCGCCGACGGGTAGAAGGGGCTCAGCCAGACGGCGTCGATCCCGAGGCGCTTCAGGTACGGCACGCGCGAGATGATGCCCCGCAGGTCACCGATGCCGTCGCCGTTCGCGTCGGCGAAGCTGCGCGGGTAGATCTGGTAGACGGTGGCCTGCCGCCACCAGGTGGGGTCGTCGACGAGGAGCTGCTGCTCACTGAGGGTGCTGGTCACGGTGCTGGATCCTCTGCTGTCGTGGTCGAGCGGTCGTAATTTTATGCAAGCGTTAGATTTAATGCCCTGGAGAGAGCCTCCAGCGTCGGGGACGAAAGGTCAAGCGTGAGCCGAGCACCACAGAACGCGTCGTCCTCCGGACTGCTGAGACGCATCAACGCCGTGAGCGTGCTCGACTTCGCCTGGGCCACCGACGTCTTCACCGCGACCGAGGCCATGCACGCGACCGGGCTGACCCGCTCCACCGTGATCAGCCGGTGCGCCGAGCTGATTGAGCTCGGCTGGATGCGCGAGGTCGAGCGCGCCCCGGAGCCCGCGGGGAAGGGCCGGCCCGCCCGGCTCTACCAGCTGCGGGCCGATGCCGGGTACGTGGTAGGGGTCGACGCCGGGCAGCACCGCGTGCTCGCGACCGTCAGCGACCTCCGGGGCGCCGAGGTGGGGCGGCAGGAGCACCCGATCGACCGGGCGCACGACAACGTGCCCGACCGGCTCGCCGTCGCCGACACCACGGTCGACGAGGCGCTCGCCGCGGCCGGCGTCGACCCCGCGCGGGTGCTGGGGATCGCCGTCGGCGTGCCGGCCCTGACGGACGCGCAGGGCGCGACCCCGCCGGGGCCGAACACCTTCTGGGCGCGCATGAACCCGGGCTTCGCCGAGCACTTCCGGAAGCGCGGCTGGCACGCGACGGTCGAGAACGACGCCAACCTCGCCGCGCACGCCGAGCGCGCCCTCGGGGCGGGGCGCGACGTCGGGTCGTTCGCCGCGCTGCTGTCCGGCGAACGGTTCGGCGCCGGCATCGTGGTGGACGGCGCCCTCGTGCGCGGCAGCAACGGCGGGGCCGGCGAGATGCGCGTGCTCGACTACGTGGTCGGCGTGGGCAGCCCGCACGGCCTCGGCCACCTCGCCCGCGCCTGGGGCCGGGAGGCGCGCGAGTCGGGCGTCCTGCCCGCCGGCAGCGCCCTGGGCGCCCTGCCCACGAGCGCGATCGACGCCCCGGCGGTGTTCGCGGCGGCTGCGGCCGGCGACGTGGGCGCCACCGCCGTCGTCGACCGCCTGGCCGACCGCCTCGCGCGGGTGTGCGCCGTCATCGACGGCATGCTCGACGTCGACCGGATCATCGTGGCGGGCGGGGTCGCGCCCGTCGTCGGGGACCTGCTGCGGCGGACCGCCGCCGTGCTGGACGGGATGGTGCACCCGCCGGCCCCGGAGCTCGTCGCGTCGTCGTTCGGGGCGGACGCCGTGATCGTCGGGGCGTCGACGCTCGCGCTGGAGCGTGTGCGGACGGAGGCGCTCGACCTGGCGCTGGGGGTCGAGGGCTAGCGGCGTTGATGCGGGGTCGTTGGTTCAGGGTCGTGGGTTCGGGTGGTGCTAGCGGCCTCGGCCGTCGTGGTGGCCCTTGCCGTGGCCGGCGTCCTTGCCCTTGTCGCTGCCCGAGCCCTTGCTCCTGTCGGAGCCCTTGTCCTTGCCGTGGCCCTTGCTGCTGCCGTTGCCATGGTTCTTGTCGTTGCCGGAGCCGTGGTCGCGGCCGTGCCCGTTGCCGTTGCCCCGGCCGTGATCGTCTCCGCGGCCCTTGTCGTGGCCGTTGCCCTTGTCGTGGCCGTTGCCCTTGCCCGGGCCCTGGTCGTTGTCCTTCTCCGGGCCCTTGCCGTGGTCGTTGGACGGGTTGCCGGGCGGGCCGCCGGGGCCCTTGTCGGGCGGGCCGGGCGCCGGGGGAGTCTCGGGCTTCGGCTCCGGCTTCGGTTCCGGCTTGGGGGCCGGCGGCGTCTCCGGCTTGGCCGGACCGGGGTCCTTCGACTCGGGCTTGTCCTTCGCCGGTGCGGGGGCTTTCCGCGGCGGCGCCGGCGTCTCCGCGGGCGCGGACGGCGTCTCCGTGGTCACCGCCGAGGCGGGCACGGCGGCCGTGACCGGGTCCGGTGCCGCAGTCGGCTCGGCGTCGGTGTGTTCCTCGGCGGGCGCGGCCGGACGCCGCGGCGGGTCGGCGGGCGAGGAGGGTTCCCGCGTCGGGTCCGACTCGACGGGTGCCTCCGGGCCTCCGCCGTCGAACGGCTCGCCGTCGGCCTGGATGGAAGGGCTGTCGGGCTGGACGGCGATCAGGGCCATGGCGCCGGCGCCGATGGCGAGCGCCGCGACCACGGCGGCGGCCACCGCGGCGTGCTTGGTGCCGAACGAGCGGAGCCTGGTCGCGCGGGTGGATCCGGCGGCGCCGGCGATACCCGCACCGGCGGCGGTGCCGGTGAGCAGTCCGCCGGCGATGAGGTGTTGTCCGAGGTCGCGGAGCATCCAGGAGACCTCGCGGACGTCGATGAACGCGCGGGTGCATTCGCCGCAGCCGTCCATGTGGACTTCCAGGCGGCGTTG
>NZ_JBHWZO010000385.1:0-4112 GCF_042728455.1 Promicromonospora sp. NPDC060204 | reverse complement strand
GAGTGCCGACTTGCTGAGGGAACTGCCGACCTCGTTGAAGAAACTGCCGACCCGCGGAACTGCCGACCCGAGGGAGCTGCCGGCCTCGTCGAGGAAACTGCCGGCCCGTGGAACTGCCGACCCGCTGAGGGAGCTGCCGACCTGGGGCGTCAGACCGCCGTCAGGTCCTTGACCGCGCCCTTCGCGATGCGCAGCCGGCGTGGCGTGCGCTGCGCGACCACCGAGTCGTGCGTGACCAGCACGATCGTCAGCCCCTGGTCCTTCCACAGCCCCACGATGAGGTCGACGATCTCGTCGCGGGTCTCCTCGTCGAGGTTGCCGGTGGGCTCGTCCGCCAGCAGCACCTTCGGGTTCTTCACCAGCGCCCGCGCGATCGCGACGCGCTGCTGCTGCCCGCCCGACAGCTCGCCCGGGAGGTGGTCCCCGCGGTCGCCGAGCCCGACGGACTCGAGTGCCGCCAGCGCCCGCGCCGTCCTGGTCTGCCGGGGGATCTTGGCCGGGACGAGCGCCGTCTCCACGTTCTCCAGCGCGGTGAGCGTGGGGATGAGGTTGAAGTTCTGGAACACGAAGCCGATGGTCTCGGCCCGAGCCGCGGTGAGCTGTGCGTCGCTCATCCCGGCGAGGTCGGCGCCGTCGAGCTTGACGGTGCCGGACGTCGGCCGGTCGAGCCCGCCCAGCATCTGCAGCAGCGTGGACTTGCCGCCGCCGGTCGGGCCCTGGACGGCGACCAGCTCGCCGTCGCCGATGGTCAGGGACACTCCCTTGAGCGCGCGCACCACGCGCTTGCCCTGCTGGTACGTCTTGGTCAGGTCGTCGATCTGATACATGGGTAGACCTTTCAGCTCTGCTCGGGGTCGCTCACGCGAGGGAACGAAGGGCTTCGACCGGGCGCAGGCGCGCGGCACGCTGTCCGCCGACCACACCCGCGATCAGCCCGCCCAGCACGGCGAGGCCGATGGCGGCCAGCACGATCCACAGGCTGACCGGGGCCTGGAGGGCGACGTCGACGGCGCTGCTCGCGGCGTCGGCCAGACCGCCGGGACGCGCCCCGCCGAAGCCGCCCGTCGCGCCGGCCTGCCCGCCGGCGTCCTGCACGGCGCCGGCGGGGCCGCCGCCTCCGCTGCCCGGGCCGCCCATCGTGAAGCCGCCGCTCGACGTGCCGCCGCTCAGGGTGATGCCGGCCAGGTTCACGGCCCACACGGCCAGCGCGCCGATCGCGAGGCCGGCTACACCGCCGATCAGGCCCTGCACCACCGACTCGCCGGCGACCTGACCCACGACGCGGCCCTTGCTCCAGCCGATCGCCTTGAGGGTGCCCAGCTCGCGCGTCCGGCGGTTCACGCCGGAGACGGTGAACAGGATCGCGAGGCCGAAGGCCGCCGCCAGCACGATGACGCTCAGCCAGGTGCCGAGCGTGCCGATCAGGTTGGACGCCGTCGAGAGGGACCCGGTGACGTTCTCCGCGAGGTCGGACTGGGTGCTCACCGAGGCGTCGGGCAGCTCGGCCTCGATCGCGGTCGCCACGGCGTCCACGTTCTCGGCGGAGTCGACCTGCACGTACACGTCGGTGACCTGGTCGGCGAGGTCCGCGAGGGTCTGGGCCGTGGCGAGCGGCACGTACACGTCCGACGCCGTCGCGACGTCGTCGCCCGTCGTGGAGGTGACCGTGCCGACGATCTTCAGCTTCTCTCCGCCGGTGGTGATGGTGTCGCCGACGGCGAGCTCCTGCTGCTCGGCGTACGCGGCGTCCAGGACGGCGACGTTCTCGTCGCCCGCCTTCAGCGTCCGGCCCTCGGCCACCGTGGCGGTGGTCAGCGGGCCGACGGCGGCGGCGTCCGGGTCCACGCCCGTGACCGTGAACTGCTCGATCTCGAAGGACGACCCGCCGGCCGATCCCTCGCCCGTGCCGTCCGCGTCCATCCGCAGGTCGACGGGGCCGCCACCCTCCTGCATCGCCTCGAAGTCCGGCATCTCGCCGGAGAAGGACATGTTCTGCAGGTCGAGGGTCGCGGCGACGCCGGACACGTGGTCCAGTCCGGAGACGGACTCCAGGGCGGCGGCGTCGAACGACGTCGAGCCCATGGCCGTGCTGAGGCGGTCCTGTGCGAGGCTGCGGGTGCCGTCCTCGCCCGCCTCGCCCTCTCCCTCGCCGAAGTCGAAGCGGCCGGGGCCGCCGCCCTCGCCCGGGCCCTCGCTCGCCTGCGTGACGGTGATGTCGGTACCCACGCCGTAGACGGACTCGAGCACCTCCGACTGGGCGTTCCTGACGCCGGTCGAGACCGCGTTGACGACGATGACCAGCGCGATCGCGACCGCGAGGCCGATCGCGACCACCACCGTCTGCTTGCGTCGGTTGCGCAGCTCTCTGCGCAGATAGGTGAAGAACATGGGCTCCTGCCTCGGTCCTGAGGAACGTGCGGGGACGTTGGTGTCCGCGCAGACCGCCGCACGGGCTGGGTCGCCACGCCGAAGGGGAGGGGGCGAGCGGCGTGCGGGTCGCACCGCGGACGGTCTGCGCCGGACGATCGGGACGCTAGGAACGCACGCTGTGGTCGGGCTGTCGCAAACCTGTGGTGGCGCTGTGAACTGCGGCCCGATGGACGGTTCCGCGCCCCCTCGCCCGACGTCCTAGGCTGGGGGCCGTAACCTCCGAGCAACATCCTTAGAAGGAGACCCCGTGGCTAGCATCGAAGCCGTTGGAGCACGCGAGATCCTCGACTCGCGCGGCAACCCCACCGTGGAGGTGGAGATCGTCCTGGACGACAACACCTTCGCCCGTGCGGCGGTCCCGTCCGGCGCCTCGACCGGCGCGTTCGAGGCCGTCGAGCTGCGCGACGGCGACAAGGGCCGTTACCTGGGCAAGGGCGTCGAGAAGGCGGTCGCGGCCGTCAACGACGAGATCGCCCCCGAGCTCATCGGGTACGACGCCGAGGAGCAGCGCATCATCGACCAGGCCCTCCTGGACCTGGACGGCACGCCGAACAAGGGCAAGCTGGGCGCCAACGCGATCCTGGGCGTGTCGCTCGCCGTCGCGAAGGCCGCCGCCAAGAGCTCGGGCCTGGACCTGTTCCGCTACGTGGGCGGCCCGAACGCGCACGTCCTGCCCGTGCCGATGATGAACATCCTGAACGGCGGGTCCCACGCGGACTCGAACGTGGACATCCAGGAGTTCATGGTCGCCCCGATCGGCGCCCCGACGTTCCGCGAGGCGCTGCGCACCGGCACCGAGGTGTACCACTCGCTGAAGTCCGTGCTGAAGGAGAAGGGCCTGGGCACCGGCCTGGGCGACGAGGGCGGCTTCGCGCCGAACCTCGGCAGCAACCGTGAGGCGCTCGACCTGATCCTCGTCGCCATCGAGCGCGCGGGCCTCAAGCCGGGCACCGACGTGGGCCTCGCGCTCGACGTCGCCTCGACCGAGTTCTTCTCGGACGGCGTGTACGCGTTCGAGGGCGGCAAGAAGACGCCGGACGAGATGATCGCGTACTACGAGCAGCTCGTGGCCGACTACCCGCTGGTCTCGATCGAGGACCCGCTGTCCGAGGACGAGTGGGACTCCTGGTCCGCCCTCATGGGCAAGGTCGGCGACAAGGTGCAGATCGTGGGCGACGACCTGTTCGTCACCAACCCGGAGCGCCTCGCCAAGGGCATCGAGCTCAAGTCGGCGAACTCGCTGCTGGTCAAGCTCAACCAGATCGGCACGCTCACCGAGACGCTCGACGCCGTGACGCTGGCCCAGCGCAACGGCTTCACCACGATGACCTCGCACCGCTCCGGCGAGACCGAGGACACCACCATCGCGGACCTGTCCGTGGCGACCAACGCCGGCCAGATCAAGACCGGCGCCCCCGCCCGTGGCGAGCGCATCAACAAGTACAACCAGCTCCTGCGCATCGAAGAGGCGCTCGACGAGGCCGGCACCTACGCCGGTCGCTCGGCGTTCCCGCGCTTCCAGGGCTGATCACGGCCTGATCCGGGCCTGGTCCAGGCCTGACGGCGCCGGTCGAGGGGGCCTCAACCGTTCGACCGGCGCCGGTGCGGCAGCACCGCACCGAACTGTCAGACCCGCCCCGACGTGTCAGACGTACAGGTCACCCGGGTGACCGGTTCGTCAG
>NZ_JBHWZO010000384.1:0-4162 GCF_042728455.1 Promicromonospora sp. NPDC060204 | reverse complement strand
CGCTTCTACCCAGTCATCGGGCCCGCATCCAGTGCGATTTCGGGCCCGATGACTGGGTAGAAGCGCACCATGGCTGGGCACGGGAGCCGGCCCGGAACTGGTGCCCCCATCCAGCTCGGGTGCAAGACTGATCGCCTACCCCAAGCCCGGGAGCCCGAGCCCAGGAGGAGTCCTATGAACCCGCACGTTCTGGTCGGTGGTGGACTGACGACGGCCCGCGCGGCGGAGGCGCTGCGCAAGGAGGGATACCGCGGCGATCTCGTGGTCGTCACCAGCGAGCCCCATCATCCGTACGAGCGCCCGCCGCTGAGCAAGGACTACCTGCGCGGCGAGGCGGAGCGCGACGCCGTCTTCCCGCTGGACGAGACCTGGTACCGCGAGCACGAGGTCACCGTCCGGACCAACGAGACCGTGGTCGGGCTGAACCCCGACGAGCACACGCTGACCCTGTCCGACGGCACGACGCTCCCCTTCGCCAAGCTGCTCCTCGCGCCCGGGTCGACGCCGCGCCCGCTCGACGTCACGGGCACCGATCTCGCGGGTGTGCACTACCTGCGCACGATCGACGACTCCGACCGCATCTCCAGCATGCTGCTCGAGGCTTCGCTGGAGGGCGTGGGCCGGGTCGCCGTCGTCGGCGACGGCTGGATCGGGCTCGAGGTCGCGGCGTCGGCCCGGACCCTCGGGCTGGACGTCACGGTCGTGGGCCGCGGGACGCATCCCCTGGGTCGCGTCCTGGGACCGGAGATGGGCGACTTCTACGCCGGGGTCCACGTCGAGCACGGCGTGCGCCTCCTGCGTCGGACGTCGGTCTCGGGGTTCCAGGGCGCGGAGGGCCGGGTCACCGGGGTCGACCTGTCGGACGGGACGCGCATCGGCGCCGACGTCGTCGTCATCGGCGTCGGCGCGACCCCGAACATCGGGCTCGCCGACGTCGCCGGCCTGGACCTGCGGGCCGCCTCGGAGGGCGGCGGCATCGTGGTCGACGGCACGCTCGCGACCTCGCACCCGGACATCTTCGCCGCGGGCGACGTGGCCAGCATCCCCTCGCCGCACTACGGGCGACCGCTGCGGGTGGAGCACTGGGCCACGGCGCAGCGGACCGGCGCGCACGCCGGCCGGGCGATGCTCGGCGCCGCCGACCCGTTCGACCGGCTGCCGTACTTCTACAGCGACCAGTACGACGTCGGCATGGAGTACACCGGTTGGGTGGACGTGCCCGGCGGGTACGACGACGTGGTGGTCTCCGGCGACCTGAGCGCTCGCGAGTTCGTGGCGTTCTGGCTGCTCGACGGGCAGGTCGTGGCCGGGATGGCCGTGAACGTGTGGGAACAGATGGACCGTGTGGAGGAACTGATCAGGTCTCGGAGGAAGGTTCCGCGCGAGGAGCTGGACGCCTTCGTGAGCTGAGGCGCGGTGGGACGATCGCGGGGTGCCGCCACTCCGCCGGGTCCTGCTGCTCGCCACCGCGTCCGCGCTCGTCCTCGCCGGGTGCACCCCGGGGCCGCCGGACGAGGTCGAGTCGGCCGCGGAGGCGGTGCGCGCTCTGCCCGGCGTCGCCGACGTGGCGGTGACCAGGACGTTCGGGCCTGAGCCCGTCCAGGGCAACTTCGGGCAGCGGAGCGAGACGAGGCCGAGCACCGTGCAGGTCGAGGTAGTCCTGGCGAGGGCGCTCGACCCGGAAGAGGCGGGCGAGGCCGCCGGCTCGGCCCATCGGCTCCTGACGAGTGCGGCGAGGGACGTGGACGAACGCGAGAACGTCACCGTGGCGTCGGACTTCGTCGGGTCCGGACTTCGTGTCGGTGCCGGGCCGGACACCGCGGCCGACGCCCTGGTCAACGCCGTCGAGGACGGTTACGACCTGCTCGCGGCAGGAGCCACGACCGTCGGCCTCGCGCTGGGCGAGGGCAACGGCTCCGACCCGATCGCCGCGACCGCGCACGTGGCCGCGGCCGCTCCGGGCGACCTGGTCGACGTCGCCGAGGCGGCCGACGAGCTGGACCGCCGGGCCGAGCTGGAGGCCCCCGGCGCCCGCTACCGGTCCGCGGGCAGCGTGCCCGACGTCGACACGGTCCGGCTGCTGGTCGCCGCGGCCGGCCGGCCGGGTGTCCAGGACGCCACCTACCTCGCCCAGGAACGACGGCTCACGCTCCAGACCGATGCCGAGTCAGGCGCCCAGAGCCTTGCTGACCTGCGACGTTGGCTCGAGGCGCAGGACTTCGCCACGGCGGACGCCCCGTTGGCCTACACCGTCCTGGACGCCGGGTACGCCGAGACGACCGGCTGGGTGTCCGGCGCGGAGCCCGCTCCGTCGTCCCCCGAGCCGGCCGGGGGCGCGACCCCCTGGCCCGACGACGCCGCCCCCGACTGCACGGGGCCGGACCTGGACGTCACGCTCGGCGTCGTCGACTCGGCGGCGGGCACGCGGGGTGTCTCGGTCCGGGCCCGCAACGTGTCGGGCCGGCCGTGCGCCGTCCAGGGCGTACCCGACCTCGGCTTCGAGAACGCGGCCGGGCAGCCCCAACAGGACGTCACGGTCCAGCCGGCCGAGCCCGGCCTGGTGCCCGCCCGCGTGGTGGTGCCCGACGGCGAGGCCGTGCTCGCCCTGCTGCTCTGGCACACCATGTCGACGGCCAACGACCCGGACACCACCACGACGGTCCAGGTCACCCCGGTCCCGGGCGCCGGCCCGGTGCCGCTCGACGCGACGACGGACGGGACGCCGGCGACGGGGCTCGACGTCCTCGACGGCGCGGAGGTCCGCGTGGGCCCCTGGACGCGGGGCGACTAGCGCCCTCAGGCCTCGCACGCCTCCTGCAGCGCACGGTCGAGCCGGGCGGCCGTGGGCTCGCCCCCACCCACGGCGATCGTTCCTCGCAGCGGCATGGGGAGCTCACGCTCCACGCCGAGCACGCGGACGGCGAGCTCCGCGTTCTCGTACATCCTCCAGCCGTCGGCAGTCGGGAGGTCACCCTGCGGATCGACGATCCACATGGTCGCCTCACGGTCGGGCGGGATGACTATTCGGTCCGAGGTCTGCGAGCGGTCCGGCGCCCCGTCCGCGGGACTGCTCAGGGGCTGGAAGTCGTCCAGGGCGTCGTCGGCCATCGGCTCGAACCGGAACACGTCCGGATCGGTGCTGATCACGGTGACCGGCCATCGGGAAGCGTTCCGCACCGACTGCACCAGCACCACGTCCTCGTCGGTACCGAACATCGCCCACAGGTCTTCCCCGGGAACGCAGTCGGGGAGGGTCGCACCCGCCCCGCTGTTGCCCCACGAACCCGGCTCCACCACGGCCGTCCGAGCCGCGACCTGCCAGGCCGCGACCCCAGCGACCAGCGCCAGCGCCACGCAGGCACCCACGATCCGGACGACCCGCCGTCCGCGGGGCCGCCCGCCCTGCACGGCCTCGGCCGGCTCCACCCCTGCGCCGCTGGTCATGGCCGGACAGTAGGGGCGGACCGCACCGGCAGTCCACAAAAACGCCCTCAGGCGCGGCACGCCTCCTGCAGCGCCGCACCGAGCTGGTCGCCGTCCTTGCCACCGCCGACGTAGAGCGTGCCGGGAAGCTGGACCGAGGACTCGCGCTCCACACCGAGCGTCCGCAGCGTCACGGGCACCTCGCTGAACTCGTACCAGACAGTGGTGGAGTCCTGGATGCTGTGGCGCTGCGGGTCCACGATCCACATCGTGACCTCACCCCCCGGCGGGAGGACGACCTGGCCGGAGGCATCGGCGGGTGGGGCGCCGTCGGCGGACGAGACGCCCGCCGGACCGTCGCTCAGCGCCTCGAACCGGTAGACCTCCGGGTCGGAGCTGGTCACCGTGACCGGCCACCGTGACGGGTTGCGCACCGTCTGCCCCACGAGCACGTCGTCGGTGGTGCCATACACGGCGAGGGCCATCCGGGGCAGACAGTCCGGGAATTCCATGCCTCCGCTCAGGGTGACGCCTTCCGCCACGATCCGAGTGCTGCGGGCCGCGTACTGCCAGACGCCGGTGCCGGCGACCAACGCCACCACCACGACGGCCGCGCCCACGATCCAGGCGGTCCGACGGGATCGCCGCCGTCCCGACGCTCCGACAACCTCGACCCCACCCGTGTCCACCATCCGCACAGGATAGGGGCGGAAGCACGGAGCCGGCCGGGCGACAGGCC
>NZ_JBHWZO010000383.1:0-4187 GCF_042728455.1 Promicromonospora sp. NPDC060204 | reverse complement strand
CACGCGCCCCGTGAGCTCGTCCGACGAGCTCGCCGCGTGAACCTCGCCGTGTGAACAAGGAGCCTTGCCGTGCCCGCGAAAACCTCCGCCCGTCCGCCCACCAGACCCGCCGTCGTCGCCGTCGCGCGCCGCCGTGCCCTGCACGGCTGGGCCTACGCCGCGCCGACCGCCCTGCTCGTCGTGGGCCTGTTCGTGCTGCCCGTGCTGCTGGTCGGCAAGATGTCGCTGTCCGACTGGCCGCTCCTGTCCGGCAACCAGGGCCTGAACGCCCCGCAGAACTACGTCGACGCGCTCACGCACCGGTTCTTCTGGGACTCCGTCGTCTTCACGCTGAAGTACACGGTGATCGCCACCGTGCTGCTCATCGGCCTCGGCCTGGGCCTCGCGCTGCTGGTGCAGGAGTCGAGCCGCTGGTCCGCGGTGCTGCGCACGTCGATCCTCGTGCCGAGCGCGCTCGGCCTCGCGTCCGCGTCGCTGCTCTTCTACGCGCTGTACTCGCCGCAGGTCGGCCCGCTGTCCCCGCTGCTGCAGCGCCTCGGGCTGGCCGACGGGCCGGTGTCGTTCCTCGGCACCCCCGAGAGCGCGCTCTGGTCCACCGTGTTCCTGGTGGTCTGGCGGTTCGCCGGCTTCTACATGCTGCTGCTCATGGTGGGGCTGCAGGGCATCCCGCACGAGGTGCTCGAGGCCGCCCGGATGGACGGCGCGAACCGGTGGCAGACCTTCCTGAGCGTGACCCTGCCGCTGCTGCGCCCGTCGCTCGCGCTGTGCACGGTCCTGTGCGTCACCGGCTCGCTGCTGGCGTTCGACCAGTTCTACATCCTGACCAAGGGCGGGCCGGACAACAGCACGCTCACGGTCGTCCAGCTCATCTACAACGTGGCCTTCCAGGGCCAGAACGACCTCGGCGTCGCCGCCGCGCTGTCGATCGTCGTCCTGGTCGTGCTCGTCGTCGTGAACGTGGCCCAGATGCGTGCCATGCGCGCAGGCCAGGAGGACTGACATGACCACGACCACGCTCCCCGCCAGCCCGCCCCGGCCGCAGGTGCCGCGCCGGCCGCGCGCACCCCGGGCCCGGCTCGTGGGGATCGCCCTGCGCACGCCCTACTGGGTGCTGACCGGCGCGCTCGCCGTCGTCTTCGTCTTCCCGCTGATCTGGGCCGGGGTCGCGTCCGTCGCGCCCCAGCCCGGCAGCAGCCAGGTCGACGGCTGGGGGCTCGGCAACTACGCCACCCTCATGGAGTACCAGGCGGGCCTGCCCCAGTACCTGCTCAACTCGACGCTGCTGTCCGGGATGACGGTGCTCTTCACGCTGGTCGCCTCGGTGCTGGGCGGCTACGCGTTCTCGCGCTTCAAGTTCCCTGGCCGCGACGTGCTCTTCCTGCTCACGCTCGCGATCCTCATGGTCCCGTACGCCACGCTGCTGATCCCGCTGTACGTGATGCTCAACGCGATCGGCCTGCAGAACACGCTGGTGGGCCTCTCGCTCGTGCTCACGGTGTTCCAGCTCCCGTTCGCGACGTTCATGATGCGCATCTCGTTCGACGCCGTCCCGCGCGAGCTGGACGAGGCCGCGCTCGTGGACGGCTGCTCGTCGTTCCGCGCGCTGCGCACCGTGCTGCTGCCGGCGGTCAAGCCAGGCGTCATCACGGTCGGCCTGTTCGCGTTCCTCGCGGCGTGGAACGACTTCGTCGCGCCCCTGATCCTCATCTCCGACTCCACCAAGATCCCGCTCCCGCTCGCCGTGGCGAACCTCCGGGCGCAGGTCATGGGCATCGTCGACTACGGCGCCACCGAGGCCGGCGTCGTCGTCATGGCCCTGCCGTGCGTCGTCCTGTTCCTCCTGCTCCAGCGGCACTACGTCCGCGGGTTCATGTCCGGCGCGCTCAAGGGCTGACCGCCCGTGCCCCGTTCAGCCCGTCCACCACTTCCCGGAGGTCTCCGAATGCTCTTCCCGACCGGACACCGTGGCGCCGCCACGCCCACGCCCGTCGTGCCCTCGACCGGGCGCCTGACGCCCCTCGGCCTCGACCAGGTGCGCATCACCGGGGGTCCCTGGGCCCGCCGCCAGGAGGTGAACGCGACCGCCACCCTGGCGCACATCGAGCACTGGCTCGAGCGCGAGGGCTGGCTGGGCAACTTCGACCTGGCGGTGTCCGGCGGCCTGGCGGAGGGACGGCGCGGCCGGGAGTTCAGCGACTCCGAGGTGTACAAGCTGCTGGAGGCCATGGCCTGGGAGCTCGGCCGTCGGCCCGACGACGACCTCAGGACCAGGTTCGACGCGATCGTGCTCCGGGTCTCGGCCGCCCAGGAGCCGGACGGGTACATCGGCACCCGGTTCGGCCGCCCCGGGCAGCAGCCGCGCTACACCGACCTGGAGTGGGGCCACGAGCTGTACTGCCAGGGCCACCTGTACCAGGCCGCCGCGGCCCGGGCCCGTACCGGCAAGCCCGACGACCTCCTGGTCGACGTCGCCCGGCGCAGCGCCGACCACGTGTGCGCCACGTTCGGGCCGGACGGCAACCAGGGGATCTGCGGGCACTCCGAGGTCGAGGTCGGCCTGGCCGAGCTCGGCCGGGCGCTCGGCGAGCCGCGGTACCTCGCGCAGGCGGCGCTGTTCGTCGAGCGGCACGGGCACGGCGTGCTCGCCGACATCGAGTTCGGCCGGTCCTACTACCAGGACGTCGTGCCGGTGCGGGAGTCCGAGGTGCTGCACGGGCACGCCGTGCGGGCCAACTACCTGGCCGCCGGCGCGGTCGACGTCGCGGTCGAGACGGGCGACGCCGAGCTGCTCGACGCCGTCGCCGGCCAGTGGGCTCGCGCCCAGGCCCGGCGCACGTACGTGACGGGCGGGCAGGGCTCGCACCACCAGGACGAGGCGTTCGGCGACGACTGGGTGCTGCCCCCGGACCGCGCGTACTCCGAGACGTGTGCGAGCGTCGGCTCGGTCATGGTGTCGTGGCGGCTCCTGCTCGCCCGCGGCGGCGCCGAGTACGCCGACGCGATCGAGCGCGCCCTGACCAACGTGGTCGCGACCTCGCCGGCCCACGACGGGCAGTCCTTCTTCTACGCGAACACCCTGCACCAGCGCGTCCCGGCCGAGCACGTCGCCGACGACGTGGTGAGCAAGCGCGCCGAGGCGTCGCTGCGCGCCCCCTGGTTCGAGGTCTCGTGCTGCCCGCCCAACGTGGCGCGCACGTTCGCGAGCCTCGCGGCGTACGTCGCCACGGTGGACGACGGCGGGGTCCAGCTCCACCAGTACGCCCCCGCGGAGATCCGGGCCGAGCTGCCGTCGGGGGAGCGGGTGGGGCTCGACGTCGTCACGGACTACCCCGCCGACGGGCGCGTCGAGGTGCGGGTCGTGTCCGCGCCCGCGGGCGACTGGACGTTGACGCTGCGGGTGCCCGCGTGGTCGGCGTCGGCCCGGGTGCGGGTGGACCTGGGCGACGGTGTGGGCGGCGGGGGCGAGGGGGGTGTCCGCGAGGTGGGCCCGGGGCTGGTCGAGGTGGCCGGGCCGCGGGCCGGCGGCATGGTGGTGCTCGACCTCGACTCGGCCCCGCGGTTCGTGGTGCCCGACCCGCACATCGACGCCGTCCGCGGCTGCGTCGCGGTGCAGCGCGGGCCGGAGGTGCTGTGTTTGGAGTCGGTCGACCTGGAGGCGGTCGGGGTTGGTGTTGGTGGCGGTGTTGGTGTTGGTCGTGGTGTTGACGACGTCGTGGTCGACACGTCGGTCCCGCCGTGGGAGGTGGACGGCGTCGTGTACGTCCGGGCCGGCCTGAGGGGTGCTGGTGCTGACGTGAGCGCTGCCGCTGGTGCCGGTGCGGGCGTCGGGGCCGCCGCCGCTGCTGCTGCAGATGCCGGGACTGGTGGCGGCGACCCGGCGGCTGACAGCGGTGACAGCAACGGCACCGGCTGGCCCTACACGGCGGCGGACGACGTCGTCCCGCACCCCCGCCCCGAGCTCCACGACGTGCCGCTGGTCGCATACCACGACTGGGCCAACCGCGGCCCGGCCACGATGCGCGTCTGGCTCCCGACCCTCTGACAACACCCGGCGGCCCCGCCCCGCCCCGCCAGCCGCGGCCACCGTCCGGCACCACAACGGAAGTGGGGGGGGGGGACCCCAGAAAGCGCGCAAAAAAAAACAAAAAGGGGGCCCAGAAGGGGGAGAGGGGAAGGAAAAGAGTGGA
>NZ_JBHWZO010000382.1:0-4211 GCF_042728455.1 Promicromonospora sp. NPDC060204 | reverse complement strand
GGCTGCTCCCCCGCCCCCGGCCGCGCGGCCGGGTGGTCGTCGCCGTGCTCGGGGCGCTCCTGCTCCTGCTGCTCGTGTCCGCGCTCGCCCTGAGCCTGGGCGACCAGGCCACCGCGCCCGCCGCCCTGTGGCAGGCGCTGCGCGGGCAGGGACCGGAGAACACGGTGTACGCCGTGCAGGAGGTCCGGCTGCCCCGGGTCGTCCTGGCGCTAGCCGTCGGGGCCGCCTTCGGCGTGGCCGGCGGGCTGAGCCAGAGCGTGCTGCGCAACCCGCTGGCCAGCCCCGACGTGCTCGGCATCAGCGCGGGCGCCTCGGTCGCGGTGGTGGGCGTCATCGCCGTCGGCTCCCTGGGCGGCCCCGTGGGCATCGTGCCCATCCCGGTCGCCGCCCTCGCGGGCGGCCTCGCCGCGGCGGGACTGATCGCGCTGCTCGGCCGCGACGGCGCCCTGCGGGGCCGCCGCATCCTGCTGGTCGGCATCGCGCTCTCCGCCGCGCTGACGGCGCTGACGCAGTTCCTGCTCACACGCATCGACGTGTACGACGCGCAGCGCTCCGCGGCCTGGCTCACCGGCAGCCTGAACGCGCGCGGCTGGGCCGAGGCCATGCCCGTCCTGGTGGGACTGGCCGTGCTGCTGCCCGCGGCGCTCGTGCTGGCCCGCACCAACCGCGCGCTGCTGTTCGAGGACGAGGTGGTGGCCGGCTGGGGCGTGCGCCCGGGCCTGGCCCGCGCCGCCCTGCTGGTGGTCGCGGTGTGCCTCGCGGCGCTCGCCACGTCGGCCGCCGGACCGGTCGCGTTCGTGGCCCTGGTCGCCGGGCAGGTGGCGCGCCGGGTCGCCGGCGTGCCCGACATCCCGCCGGTCCTGGCGGGGGCCGCCGGGGCCGTGCTCGTGCTGGTCGCGGACACCGTGGCGCGCACGGCGCTGCCCGCGCAGCTCCCCGTCGGCGTCCTGACCGGTCTGGTCGGCGCGCCCTACCTGCTGTACCTGCTCCAGCGCCGCCGCTCGACGAGAGGGACCCCCTGATGCCCACCACCGCCACGTCCGCGGCCCGCCTGCGGGCGGACGCCGTCACGCTGGGCTACGGCGACCGGACCGTCGTGCGGGAGCTGTCGCTCGACGTCCCCGACCAGCAGGTGACCGTCATCGTGGGCCCCAACGCCTGCGGCAAGTCCACCCTGCTGCGCGGCCTCGCGCGCCTCATGCCGCCCGCCGGCGGCACGGTGCTGCTGGACGGCAGGGCCATCTCCGAGCGCCCCACCCGCGAGGTGGCGCGCGTCCTGGGCATGCTGCCCCAGTCGCCCGTGCCGCCCGAGGGGATCACGGTGCGCGACCTGGTCTCTCGCGGGCGCCACCCGCACCAGAGCTGGTGGCACCAGTGGGGCGAGGGCGACACCGAGGCCGTCGAGGAGGCGCTGCGCGCCACGGGCACCGCCGAGCTGGCCGCACGCGACGTCGACGAGCTGTCCGGCGGGCAGCGCCAGCGGGCGTGGATCGCGATGGCCGTGGCCCAGCAGACCGACCTGCTCCTGCTGGACGAGCCGACCACATACCTCGACATGGCCCACCAGCTCGACGTCCTGGAGCTGGTCGCCGCGCTCAACCGGGACCACCGCCGGACGGTCGTCATGGTGCTGCACGACCTCAACCTGGCCTGCCGCTACGCGCACCACATCGTGGCGATGCGCGACGGCGAGATCGTCGCGCAGGGGTCGCCCGGCGAGGTGGTGACCCCGGAGCTGCTGCGCGAGGTGTTCTCCGTCGAGGCGACGATCCTCAGCGACCCGCGCACCGGGACGCCGGTCATCGTGCCGCACCACACGGTGCAGGGCTGAGCTAGCTCGCGGCCTGGGCCGGGCCCGGGTCGGCAGCCGGCGGCTCCTGCGACACCTTCTGCTGCGTGACGTTCTGCGGCGTGACCTTCTGCGCGGAGCGGACCGGGCGCACCGCCCGCAGCTGGCCGGGGACGAGGTTCGCCGGCTTGAGCGGCACGGTGCCCAGCGGCACGTGCAGCGTCTTCTGGGCCTGGTCGCGCGCCCGGTTCAGCACGTCGGTGAGCTCCTCGGCGTCGACGTAGCCCGGCTTGGACTCGACCGTGGCGGCGAAGAACTCGGACATGCCCATGTCCACGGGCGAGGTGTCCGGCCTGACCACGCGCGGCTTGCCCACCCACACGGACGGGGCGCCTACGGCATGGGTCGCGACGGCGGACGCGCCATGACGGCGGCCGTCCTTGCGCCGCTCGGCGTCACCGCGCAGGCGAGCGACGCCCGAGCGGAACCATTGAAGGAACGAGAACTCCTCGGTGTTGCTGCTCGAGGGCGCATCCATCTGACTGGCGACGACGAAGACACCAACGGCCAACACCAAGCACACCACGAGCAGAATGACCGACCACCACATGGGCCCTATTGTGTCGTGTCTTGTCCGGTCCCGCCGCGCGGAAGGCCGCGACACGCCGTGTGACACGCGCCGTTCCGCCAGGAGAAATCCCTCACACCTGGAGGTTCCCGACGTCGAGGTGCGAAAAATCACCCCCTACGCCGGGTTACCACCCAGCGGCGGCACTACGCGGTGACGGACTCCCTGTCGCCCATGCGCTGGCTGATCAGCGTCGTGACGCCGTCGCCGCGCATGGTCACGCCGTAGAGGGCGTCAGCCACCTCCATCGTGCGCTTCTGGTGCGTGATCACGATGAGCTGGCTGTCCTTCTGCAGCTCCTTGAAGATCTCGATGAGGCGGCCGAGGTTCACGTCGTCGAGCGCGGCCTCGACCTCGTCCATGATGTAGAACGGGCTGGGCCGCGCCTTGAAGATCGAGACGAGGAACGCGACGGCCGCCAGCGACCGCTCGCCGCCGGAGAGCAGCGACAGCCGCTTGACCTTCTTGCCCGCCGGGCGCGCCTCGACCTCGATGCCTGTGGTCAGCAGGTCGTCCGGCTCGGTGAGCGTCAGCTTGCCCTCGCCGCCGGGGAACAGGCGGGGGAAGATCTCGAGGAACTTCGCCGCGGTGTCCTGGAAGGCCTCGGCGAACACCTGCTGCACCCGCTCGTCGATGTCGTCGACGATCTGGAGCAGGTCCTCGCGCGACTTCTTCAGGTCCGCGAGCTGGTCCACGAGGAACTGGTGCCGCTCCTCCAGGGCCGCGAACTCCTCCAGCGCCAGCGGGTTCACCGCGCCGATGCGGGACAGCGCCCGCTCGGCCTTGGCCAGCCGGGCCTCCTGCTCCTCGCGCACGTACGGGACGGTCCGGTCCGGCTTCGGCGGCCCGGGGACGTCGTCCGCCGGGGCCTGCGTGACCTCTTCCTCGGCCGCGGGCTCCTCCGGCTCGGCGCCGGCCGCCGCGACGATCACGGCGGTGGCCGCGGGGTCGTCCGGCCGGATCCCGGCCTCGTGCAGGGCGCGCGTCCGCGCGATGAGGGCGTCCTCGCGGGCCGCGGCACCGCGGGGCAGCGCCGGGTCGCCCTCGTAGCGGATGGGGTTGCCCTCCTCGTCCCGCTCGACCACGGCGCGGCGCTTGCGCCCGCGCACCGCCACGTCGCCGTCGAAGACCGGGACGGGCCGGTGCGGGCCGAACTCCTCGACCAGCACCTCGGGGTCGGTGCCGAGCTCCTCGGTGGCACGCGTCTGGAGCTGCTCCAGGCGCAGCAGCTGCTGGGCGCGGGCGACCTCGTCGCGGTGGGCGACGTCGGTCAGCTCGCGCAGTTCGGCGGTCAGCGACTCGACGCTCCCCCGGACGGCGACGAGCTGCTCCGACCCGGCGGCGCGGGCCTCCTCGGCGGCCGCCTTGTCGGCGGCGGCACGGTCCAGCGAGCGCGCGATGGCCTCCAGGGCCACGGCGACCGCCTGCTGCACCAGCACCGCGCGCGACGCGTCGCGGCGCCGCAGCTCCTCGCGCTCGGCGGCGCGGGCCCGGGCCTCGCGCTCCTGCTCCGCGGCGGCGGCCAGCGCCTGCGCGCGGCCCGACACGGCGCGGGCGCGCTCCTCGGCGGTGCGCAGCGCCAGCCGGGCCTCGGTCTCCCGCGCCCGGGCCGCCGAGGCGGCCGCGGTGGCCTCGTCCCGCTCCGCCTGCAGCTCGTCGGCCGAGCCCTCGTCGTCGGCGGGCTCCTCCTCGGCGATCGTCATGCGCTCGACGAGCGCCTCGAGCTCCATCTCGTCCTCGGCGCGGCGGGACTGCGCCTGGTCCAGCGCGGCCCGGTGCCGGTCGGCCTCGGCC
>NZ_JBHWZO010000381.1:0-4224 GCF_042728455.1 Promicromonospora sp. NPDC060204 | reverse complement strand
CTTTGTTGTGGAATGTACTAAATGCCTAAAAGTGCATGTGCATGAGTTTTCACGAAGTGGCGTTCTGCGATTGCCGACCGTTGAGGCGATGGCTACTTTCGATGCAGCAGTTCACACCAGACCGGTTGCGGGCCAGGTCACGGACTTGGGCATCGGGCCCGAGCGAGGACCGGACGTCCCGAGTCAGAAGACCGGTCGAGACACGAGTAGGTGACTTGCGTGGCACTACCACCCCTCACACCCGAGCAGCGTGCGGCAGCACTCGAGAAGGCAGCCGAGGCGCGACGCGCGCGGGCAGAGATCAAGAACAAGCTCAAGTACTCGCAAGGTTCCCTGAGGGAGGTCATCGAGCAGGGCCAGAAGGACGACGTCGTCGGCAAGCTCAAGGTCGTCTCGTTGCTCGAGTCGCTGCCCGGGGTCGGTAAGGTTAAGGCCAGGGCGATCATGGAAGAGATCGGGATCGCCGAGACCCGCCGCGTCCGAGGCCTCGGACCGCACCAGTCGGCGGCGCTCATCGAGAGGTTTGGCTGAGATCAGTACGACACAACCCGCACGGCTGACCGTGCTCGCAGGTCCCACCGCGGTGGGCAAGGGCACGGTCTCCGCCGACGTGCGGGACCGTTATCCGCAGGTCTGGCTCTCCGTGTCGGCGACCACCCGGTCGCCGCGCCCGGGCGAGGTGGACGGAGTGCACTACCTGTTCGTGTCTCCGGAGGAGTTCGACCGCATGGTCGCCTCCGACGAGATGCTCGAGTGGGCGGTGGTGCACGGTCGTAACCGGTACGGGACGCCACGGCGACCGGTCGAGCAGAAGCTCGCCGCCGGGGTCCCCGTGCTCCTGGAGATCGACCTCCAGGGCGCGCGCCAGGTGCGCGACGCGGTGACGGCCTCGGGCCTGCAGGCCCGGTTCGTCTTCCTCGCCCCGCCGAGCTTCGACGAGCTCGTCCGGCGGCTCGTCGGTCGCGGCACCGAGGACTCGGAGGAGCGGGAGCGGCGGCTCGCCACGGCGCGCGTCGAGCTCGCCGCCGAGGAGGAGTTCGACGTCACCATCGTGAACGACGACGTGCACCGTGCCACGGACGCGCTCGTCGCCGTGATGGGTGTGGGTTCCACCACACCGGTCGGCTGACCCGGCGCGCTGCCTGCCACCTCCGGGTGACAGAGCAGGTAGACTCAATCCTCGGACTTTCCCCCGTCACCCAAGACTTCTGGAGCTTCACCATGGCCGGAACCGTCGCCGCCCCTGAGGGCATCACCGACCCGCCGATCGACGAGCTGCTCGAGCGCATCGACTCGAAGTACGGCCTCGTGCTGTACGCGTCCATGCGCGCCCGTCAGATCAACGCGTACTACTCGCAGCTCAACGAGGGCCTCCTGGAGAACGTGGGCCCGCTCGTCGAGACCCGCAACCAGGAGAAGCCCCTCTCCATCGCGATGCGCGAGATCACCCAGGGCCTCCTGACCATCGAGGAGGTCGACCCGGCCGAGGTGCAGGCGCAGGCTGACGCCGCTGCCGCCGCGAAGGCCGAGCAGTCGCTGCCCGAGTTCCCGGCCTGACCCCACCACACCACCGATGAGGATCCTCCTCGGAGTCTCCGGTGGGATCGCCGCGTACAAGGCGGTGCTCCTGCTGCGGCTGCTGCGCGAGCAGGGGCACGCCGTGCGCGTGATCCCCACTCGCGCGGCGCTGGAGTTCGTGGGCGCGCCCACGTTCGAGGCGCTGTCGGGCGAGCCCGTCAGCACCGAGGTGTTCGACGACGTCCCCGGCGTGCAGCACGTGTCGCTGGGGCAGCACGCCGACCTCGTGATCGTCGCGCCGGCCACCGCAGACCTCATGGCGCGCGCCGCCGCGGGGCTCGCGGACGACCTGCTGACCACGACCCTCCTGGCGGCCCGCTGCCCGGTGGTGCTCGCCCCGGCGATGCACACCGAGATGTGGGACCACGCGGCCACCCGCGCGAACGTGGCGACCCTGCGCGAGCGGGGCGTGCACGTGATCGAGCCCGCCTCGGGCCGCCTGACCGGCAAGGACACCGGCCCCGGGCGGCTGCCCGAGCCGGAGGACATCGCGCGTGAGGCGCTCTCGCTGGTCGACCCGTCTCTGGTTGATGCTGCCGCGGCACCGGCGGCCGGACCGGCCGAGAACCTCGACCTCGCCGGCCGGCGCGTCGTCGTCTCCGCGGGCGGCACGCGCGAGGCCATCGACCCGGTGCGGTTCATCGGCAACCGGTCCAGCGGCCGGCAGGGCGTCGCCCTGGCGCAGGCCGCGGCCGCGCGCGGTGCCGACGTGACCCTCGTGGCGGCCAACCTCGCGCAGGACGTCACCGACCAGGTCCTGGCCGGCCCGCGGGCCTGCTCCGTCGTGCAGGTGGAGTCCACGATGGAGCTGCGCGACGCCGTCCGGGCCGTGGGCGCGGAGGCGGACGTCGTGGTGATGGCCGCCGCCGTGGCGGACTTCCGCCCCGCCGTCACGCCCGACGCCAAGATCAAGAAGGTGCCGGGGCAGGGTCCCGCGCCCATCGAGCTCGTCGAGAACCCCGACATCCTCGCGGAGATCGCGCACGACCGGCTGCGTCCCGGCCAGGTCGTGGTGGGCTTCGCGGCCGAGACCGGCGACGCAACCGGCAGCGTGCTGGAGCACGGCCGCGCCAAGGCCCGGCGCAAGGGCGCCGACCTGATCGCGGTGAACGCGGTCGGTGCGGGGCGCGGGTTCGGCACCGAGAGCAACGAGGTCACGATCCTGGACGGGACCGGCGACGTCGTCGGGCTGGCCTCCGGGTCGAAGCGCGAGGTGGCGGACGCCCTGTGGGACGCCGTCGCCAAGCTGCTGCCGTGACCCCCGTCTCACCTGCCAGGATCGACTTCTCGCTGTGCGAGACCGTAGGCTGTTACCCATGAGCGAGCTGCGCCTTTTCACGTCCGAGTCCGTGACCGAGGGTCATCCGGACAAGGTCTGTGATCAGATCAGCGACGCCATCCTGGACGCACTGCTGGAGCAGGACCCCACGTCGCGCGTCGCGGTGGAGACCATGGTCACCACCGGGCTGGTGCACGTCGCGGGCGAGGTCACCACCGAGGCGTACGTCGAGATCCCGCAGATCGTGCGGGACGTGGTGCGCGGCATCGGCTACACGTCGTCCGCCATCGGGTTCGACGGCGACTCGTGCGGTGTGTCCGTCTCCATCGGGCAGCAGTCGCCCGACATCGCGCAGGGCGTCGACAAGGCCCTCGAGATGCGGGACGACACCAGCGACCTCGACCCGCTCGACGCCCAGGGCGCCGGAGACCAAGGCCTCATGTTCGGCTACGCGTCCGACGAGACGCCCGCCTTCATGCCCGTGGCCGGCTGGCTCGCGCACCGGCTGTCGGAGCGCCTGGCCGCCGTCCGCAAGTCCGGCGAGCTGCTGGGCCTGCGCCCCGACGGCAAGACCCAGGTGACCATCGGGTACGACGGCGACCGGCCCGTCGCTGTCGACACCGTGGTGCTCTCCACCCAGCACGACGCCGACGTGCTGCAGGAGAAGCTGCACGTCGAGGTCGCCGAGATTGTCATCGCCCCCGTGCTGGAGTCCGCGGGCCTGGACTGGACCGGTGCCCGGCAGTTCGTGAACCCGACCGGAAAGTTTGTCATCGGCGGGCCGCAGGGCGACGCCGGCCTGACGGGCCGCAAGATCATCGTCGACACCTACGGCGGCATGGCGCGGCACGGCGGTGGCGCGTTCTCCGGCAAGGACCCCTCGAAGGTGGACCGGTCGGGCGCGTACGCCATGCGCTGGGTCGCCAAGAACGTCGTGGCCGCCGGGCTCGCGCGGCGCTGCGAGGTCCAGGTCGCCTACGCGATCGGCAAGGCGCACCCCGTGGGCCTCTACGTCGAGACCTTCGGCACCGAGACCGTGCCCGTCTCGAAGATCACCGCGGCCATCCACGAGGTGTTCGACCTGCGTCCGGCCGCGATCGTGCGCGACCTCGACCTGCTGCGGCCCATCTACCGGGCCACCTCCACGTACGGGCACTTCGGCCGCGACCTGCCCGACTTCACGTGGGAGCGCACCGACCGGGTCGAGGACCTGCTGAGCCTGTTCTGAGGACTCGTGTTCTCCGGGCCGGTGTTCCGGCGGCTCCTGTACTGAGGGCTTCTGTACCGGGGAGGCCCTGAGGTCGGCAGCCCCCTGTTCGGTTGCTTCGAGGTCGGCACTCTGCGTCGAGGTCGGCACAGGCCTGTGC
>NZ_JBHWZO010000380.1:0-4241 GCF_042728455.1 Promicromonospora sp. NPDC060204 | reverse complement strand
GATCGACACCGACACGGTGCGCCGCGCCCCGCGGGCGCCCGAGGGGTCGAACGGCGCCGGCCCTGCGTCCGCCCCGGAAGCCGGCCCTGCGTTCGCACCGGAGGTCCCGGCGTTCGCGCCGGACCCCGTGGAGAACCTGCCCGCCCCGGGCGTCGCGCCCACCATTCCGCTCCCGTCCGACGGCGGGCACGTCCCGTCCGACGTCGCGCACGCGGCCGGCGACAACGGCGTCGCCGACTGGGTCCGCGAGAACGCGGCCCAGGACCTCCCGGGCGCCATCCCGGGCGGCATTCCCGACGGCGTCCCCGGCGACCTCGCGACCCCGCTCCCGGCACCCGTGAACGGCGCCCCCACGGCCGACCACGCCGGTCCGGACGACGGGCTCTCCACGCCGCCGTCCGGCCCCGTGCGGACGGTCGAGGGCGACGCGCCGCGCTCGCGCCGCGAGGCGCGGCAGTCGTTCCTCACGCACCAGCAGGACGAGGACCCGGCCACCCAGGGCTTCCGCGGGATGCTGACCCGCATGGGCATCCGCGTGGGGCCGAGCGAGTCGGAACGGCTCGAGCGCGCCGACGAGCGCGCGGTGAGCCAGCACTGGCCCGGCCCGCGCACCATCTCGATGGTCAACGGCAAGGGCGGCGCGGGCAAGACACCGTCGACGGTGCTGCTCGCGGCGGTGTTCGCGCAGTTCGGTGGCGCGGGCGTCGTCACGTGGGACAACAACCAGACCCGCGGCACGCTGGGCTGGCGCACCGAGCAGGGCCCGCACGAGTCCACGCTGCTGGACCTGCTGCCGCAGACCGACCGGCTCCTGGGCCCGTCGGCGCAGGCCGCCGACCTCGCGCGGTACGTGCACCACCAGACGCGCGACCGGTTCGACGTGCTGCGGTCCAAGCCGATAGCGATGGCCAACGAGCAGCGCATCGAGCCGCAGGACGTGGACGCGATCCACTCCGTGCTCTCGAAGTACTACCGGATGATCCTCATCGACTCCGGCAACGACGAGTCCGACCCGATGTGGCAGCGGATGATCGACCTGACGGACCAGCTCGTGGTCGCCACCACGACGCGCGACGACCACGCCGAGGCCGGGGCCCTGCTGCTGGAGGCGCTCGGGACCCGCGACGGCCGGTCGGCGTACCTGGCCCAGCAGTCGGTGGTCGTGGTGAGCCAGGCCGACCCCAAGGAGTCGTCGGGCGAGCTGGAGAAGGTCGCCGACGGGTACCGGGCGCTGGCCCGCGAGGTCGTCACCATCCCGTTCGACCCGGCGATGGTCGACGGGCACCTGCGGTACGGGGCGCTGCGCCCGGAGACCCGGCGCGCCTGGCTCGCCGCCGGCGCCGCCGTCGCCGGCGGCCTCTGAGCGACGGGCTAGCAGCGACCCCGGAACGGCGTCCGGCCCCCACCCGTCAGTGGGCGAGGGCCGGACGTCGTCGTGCCAGGCGGCGGGTCGGCGGGGGAGGACTCAGCCCGGGAAGAGCCCGAGGAACTGGTTCCAGACCGCCATCGTGTCGTAGCCCATCTCGTTCAGCAGTGCCCACACGATGCCGACGACGGCGTACAGCGACACGGGGATGAGGAAGATCCACTCCCGGACCGACCCGGCGTCGCCCAGGATCGGCAGCGACAGGTTGCCGCCGGAGCGCCAGATCATGTCGAGCTCCAGGCCGCGCCCGTCGCGCATCCAGCGGGGGCTGCGGAACTTCAGCGGCCAGAGCAGCGGCACGCCGTTGGTCGTGATCATGTCGCCCAGGATGTGCACGATGCAGCCGAGCGCCACGCTGAACGGCATCCAGAACCATTCCTCGGGCGCGAAGATCGCGATGAGCACCGCCAGCGTGATCGACGTCGTCCACGGCAGGATCTTCGTGTCCCGCGTGATCTTGAGCGCCTTGAGCGCGAACGCGACCAGCAGCACGCACATGATGCCCGGCCCGATCAGGATGGCGCCGACCTGCTCGTTGCCCGTGTCGATGCTCAGGAAGCTGAGCCCCCAGGCGATGGCCGTGAACACGGCGACGCCGAGGATCGAGTGCGTGCCCTTGCGGTGCCCGCCCGAGACCGTCTCGATGACCTTGACCACGGCGTTCGAGACGGGTTTGAGCGAGTTCGCGATCGTGCCGGAGTGATGGTCGGCATCAGGCAGGAGCGCGGCTCCTGCGCAGACGAGCGCGCCGGCGACGACGCCGGCGTCCGTCACGGGGTACCAGCCGAACGCGATCGGCGTCGACGCGGTGACCGCTACCCAGGCCGCGGCTCCCGTCGCGGCGTGGTTGCCTCCCATCATGGTGGTGTGCGCTCCAGTTCCCGGGGTCTCCCCGAATCGGCAGTTTGGCCTTCTGACCAGGTATGTTCCTGGCCGGGGCACACCCTAGCGCGGGCTACCGACACAGAGCTGGAGGAGCACGCCGCGCGTGCCGCACCACGGTGGGGTCAGGCGCCCGTCACGTACGCGTAGTGGTGGAAGTTCTGGTCACGCACGAAGCCCTCGGACTCGTACAGCCCCTGTGCGGCGAGGTTGTCCCACGCGGTGGCCAGCGAGACCCGGATGGCGCCGGCCTCCTTGGCCAGGCGGCAGGTCTCCTGCACCAGGGCGCGCGCGGCGCCCGTCCCGCGCGACCCCGGGGCGACGAACAGGTCGTTCAGCACCCACGACCGGCTCAGGCTCACCGACGACCACGTGGGGTAGCTCTGGGCGAACCCGACCACCCGGGCGGGCTCTGCCGGGTCGCCGCCCTCCGCGGCCACCTCCGCGACGAGCAGCACGCTGTCGCCCGCGTCGCGGCGGGCGGTCAGGTAGGCCCGCGCCTCGGCGTCGGGCACCTCCTGGTCGTAGAACCTCAGGTACTGGCGGAAGAGGTCGACCACGGAGTCGACGTCCTCGTCGGTCGCAGCGCGCACATCAACAGACACGCACGTGATCATGTCAGGCCGACCGGGGTGGGCGCCATGACCTCCCGCGATACCGAAACCGGTACAGAACTGGTAAAGGGCGGCGGCCGAGGAACACGCCGGACCCCGCGACGGTTGACCAAGGCGATGAACACCCAGCCACGCTTGTCCGTCCTTGACCTCGTGCCCGTCCGCTCGGGCCAGACCAGCGCCCAGGCCCTGTCGGCCTCGCTCGACCTGGCGGCGCTCGCCGACCGGCTCGGCTACGAGCGCTACTGGTTCGCGGAGCACCACAACATGGCGGCCGTCGCCGCGTCGTCGCCGCCCGTGATGATCGCCGCGGCGGCCGCGCGCACCTCCCGCATCCGGGTGGGGTCGGGCGGTGTGATGCTGCCGAACCACGCCCCGCTCGTGGTCGCGGAGCAGTTCGCCGCGCTGGAGGCCGTGGCCCCCGGCCGCATCGACCTCGGCATCGGCCGCGCCCCGGGCAGCGACCCCGTGGTCACCTCGCTGCTGCGCGCCACGGGTCCGACGGCGGACGTAGACCGGTTCCCGCAGCACGTCACCGACATCATGGCCCTGATGGAGCCCGACGGCGCCCGGCTGCGCCTGGTCTCGGGCGACATCTACGACGTGCGGGCCACACCCGCCGCGGGTAGCGTGCCGACCGTGTGGCTGCTGGGCTCCAGCGACTACTCCGCGCGCCTGGCGGCCGAGCTCGGGCTGCCGTACGTGTTCGCGAACCACTTCTCCGGGCAGGGCATGGACCAGATCCTCGCCCTGTACCGGGACGGGTACCGGCCCTCGGAGGAGCACCCGGAGCCGCGCACGTTCGTGACGGTCAATGCGGTGGCGGCGCCGACGGCGGACGAGGCCCACGACCGCGCCCTGCCCCAGCTGCGGCAGATGGCCCGGCTGCGCTCCGGCCAGAAGCTCGGGCCGCTGGAGACCGTCGAGGAGGCGCTGCGCGCCACGGCCGACGAGCCCGCCGACGGCATGATCGCGCAGTCCATCGAGGCGATGCGGACACGCTGGCTGATCGGCGACGCCGAGCACGTTGCCGCCGAGGTGCGCGGCCTCGCGGAACGCCACGGCGTCGAGGAGGTCATGCTCGTGCCGGTGGCCGGATCGCGCGACGACGAGGCGCTGGACGCGACGTTCGGCCGCTCGCAGACGCTGGAGCTGGTGGCGGGCGCGCTCGGCGACTGACGGTCGCCGCGTGCCAGGCGGCACGACCGAGCAGGGCACGGGGTGGCGGATCCGCGGGTCCGGCCCCCCGTAGCGGGGGCCGGGGGTGTCCCGGCGGGGGAGCGGGGGGATTGTGGGGGTGGTGAACCCACAGGGTGGGT
>NZ_JBHWZO010000379.1:0-4348 GCF_042728455.1 Promicromonospora sp. NPDC060204 | reverse complement strand
GACGCGTTTCGGGACAGTTCCCGGCTACGCAAGCGGCTTGCAGAGCCGCGCAACCACTGCAAGCGATTTGCGTTCTTCGTGGCTAGGATCGATCTCATGTCGAGACGGCTGGCGGATGTTGCGAAGAAGGTCGGCGTGAGCGAGGCGACGGTCAGTCGCGTGCTCAACGGGAAGCCCGGGGTGTCGCAGGGCACGCGGGACGCCGTGCTCACGGCCCTGGACGTGCTGGGCTACGAGCGGCCCACCAAGCTGCGGGGCAGCCGCGGCAAGCTCGTCGGGCTGGTCCTGCCGGAGCTCGTCAACCCGATCTTCCCCGCGTTCGCCGAGGTGATCGGCGGGGCGCTCGCGCAGCAGGGGTTCACCCCGGTGCTGTGCACCCGGACGGCCGGCGGCGTGACCGAGGCCGAGTACATCGACCTGCTGCTCCAGCAGCAGGTCTCGGGCGTGATCTTCGCGGGCGGCTTCTACGCCGAGCGGGAGGCCGACCACGCGCACTACCGGCGGCTGGAGGACCTGGGGCTGCCGGTGGTGCTGATGAACGCCTCGATCGAGGACCTGGCATTCCCCCGCGTGGCCTGCGACGACCTCGTGGCGATGGAGCAGGCGATGGGCCACGTCACCTCGATGGGGCACCGGCGCGTGGGCCTGCTGCTCGGCCCGGCCGACCACGTGCCGTCGGAGCGCAAGCTCGCCGCCGCCCAGCGGTTCGCGGAGCGCCAGGGCCTGGAGCTCGACCCCGGCCTGGTCGTGCACTCGCAGTACTCCCTGGAGAGCGGCCAGGCCGCGGCCAACCGCCTCATCGAGGCCGGTGCCACGGCGATCGTCTGCGCCAGCGACCCGCTGGCGCTCGGTGCGATCCGGGCGGTGCGCCGGGCCGGGCTGTCCTGCCCGGCCGACGTGTCGGTCGTGGGCTTCGACGACTCCGCGCTGATGAACTCCACCGACCCGGCGCTGACCACCGTGCGCCAGCCCATCGAGCCGATGGGCCGGGCCGCCGTGGACCTGCTGGCCGGGCTGATCGCCGGCAACGACGTGCCGCGCGACGAGCTGCTCTTCGAGCCGGAGCTCGTGGTGCGCGCCTCCACCGCCTCGGCCAAGGTGGCCGCCCACTGAGCGAGCACCCCGAGCGTTGTCACAATTGAATCAAATTGTTGTCGAGTTCTTGCGCGGTCGTTGTCACGTGAATTACGGTTCACGGCATGACGACGACGTCCGACGCGCCCCTCGAACCGCGCTCAGCCCCCAGCGACTGGTGGCGCAGCGCCGTGATCTACCAGATCTACCCCCGCAGCTTCGCGGACGGGAACGGCGACGGCACCGGTGACCTCGCCGGCGTCCGCTCGCGGCTCGGGTACCTGCGCGACCTCGGCGTCGACGCGATCTGGTACACGCCCTGGTACGCCTCGCCCCTGGCGGACGGCGGCTACGACGTGCGCGACTACCGCACGATCGACCCGGCGTTCGGCACGCTGGCGGACGCCGAGGCGCTGATCGCCGAGGCCCGCGAGGTGGGCATCCGGACGATCGTCGACGTGGTGCCCAACCACATCTCCTCGGAGCACGAGTGGTTCCAGGCCGCGCTGGCGGCCGGGCCGGGCTCGCCCGAGCGGGAGCGGTTCTGGTTCCACGACGGCAAGGGCCCGGGCGGCGAGCAGATGCCCACCGGCTGGGTCTCCAGCTTCCAGGGCGAGACCTGGACCCGCACCACGAACCCGGACGGCACGCCCGGCCAGTGGTACCTCCACCTGTTCACCCCCGAGCAGCCGGACGTCAACTGGAACCACCCCGACGTGCGCCAGGAGCACGAGGACGTGCTGCGGTTCTGGTTCGACCGCGGCGCGGCCGGCATCCGGATCGACTCGGCGGCGCTCATCATCAAGGACCCGGAGCTGCGCGAGGTCCCCGCGACCCCCGGCCCCGGCGAGCACCCGCACCTGGACCGCGACGAGATCCACGACGTCTACCGCGGCTGGCGGCGCGTCGCCGACGACTACGCGGAGCCCCGCGTGCTGGTCGGCGAGGTGTGGCTCGCGGACCAGGAGCGGTTCGCGCAGTACCTGCGCCCGGACGAGATGCACACGGCGTTCAACTTCGACTTCATGGCGCGTCCCTGGGACGCCAAGGAGCTGCGCGAGTCGATCCGGACCACGCTCGAGGCGCACGCGCCGGTCGGCGCGCCGGCCACGTGGGTGCTCTCCAACCACGACGTCACGCGGCCCGTGACCCGGTACGGCCGTGAGGACTCGTCCTTCGACTTCGCCGCCAAGCGGTTCGGCACGCCGTCCGACCTGGACCTCGGTACCCGCCGCGCGCGGGCCGCGTCCCTGCTGGTCGCCGCACTGCCGGGCGCCCTGTACGTCTACCAGGGCGACGAGCTCGGCCTGCCCGAGGCCGAGGTGCCGCGCGAGCTGATCCAGGACCCCATGCACTTCCGCTCCGAGGGGGTGGACCCGGGCCGCGACGGCTGCCGCGTCCCCCTGCCGTGGGCGCGCACGGGCGCGAGCCTGGGCTTCGGGCCCGACGACGGCGCGGCGCCCTGGCTGCCCCAGCCGGCGGGCTGGGCCGACCTCTCGGTCGAGGCCCAGGACGCCGACGCCGGCTCGATGCTGAGCCTGTACCGCCACGCGCTGCACCTGCGCCGCGGCCTGCCCGCGCTGCACGCCGACGAGTTCGCGTGGCTCGACCTCGGCGGGGACGACGTCCTCGCCTTCACCCGCGGCGCCGGCTTCGCCTGCGTCGCCAACCTCGGGACGACCCCCGTCCCCCTGCCCGCCGGGGCCACGGTGCTCCTGGCGAGCGGCCCCGTCGACGGCGTCGTCGGACCGGACATCGCTGTCTGGCTCGGCCTGCCGTCCTGATCCTCGGCGTCCGGCCGAGAGCAACCTCTACCCCCAGACGTGCCGACCCAGCGGCACACGACCAAGGAGTGACAATGAAGTCAGCACAGAATCGCGCGGCGTTCGCCCTGGTGGGCGTCCTGTCGCTCGCGGGAACCCTCACGGCCTGCGGTGGGTCCTCGGACGCCTCCGACGAGCCGACGGGCCCGGTGACCATCGAGGTCTCCATCGACGCGGGCCTCGAGCAGCCCGCGATCGACGCGTTCGACGAGCGCATCGCGCAGTTCGAGGAGGCCAACCCGGACATCCAGGTGGAGACCAAGGAGTTCACCTGGTCCGGCACCACGTTTGCCGCCGAGCTCGCGGGCGGCACGCTGCCCGACGTCTTCCCGATCCCGTTCACGGACGGCCGGGCCCTCATCGAGCGCGGCCAGATCGCCGACGTCCACGAGCTCGTGGCCGAGCTCCCGTACGCGGACCAGTTCAACCCCACCGTCGCCGCCGCGGGCCAGGACGCCGAGGGCAACATGTGGGCCGTGCCGATCGCCGCCTACAACCAGGGCCTGCACTACAACCGGGCGCTCTTCGAGGAGGCCGGCCTCGACCCGGACAACCCCCCGGCCACCTGGGACCAGGTGCGCGAGGCGGCCAAGACGATCGCGGACAAGACCGGCCAGGCCGGCTACGCCCACATGACCCAGAGCAACACCGGCGGCTGGATCCTGACCACGGAGACCTACGCGCTGGGCGGCCGCGTGGTCGAGGGCGAAGGTGACGACGTCACCGCAACCGTCGACAACGACGCCACGGTCGCGGCCCTGGAGATGCTCCGCGAGATGCGCTGGGAGGACAACTCCATGGGCTCCAGCTTCCTGTACGACTGGGGCACCATCAACCAGGACTTCGCCGCCGGCAAGATCGGCATGTACGTCTCGGGCGGCGCCAACTACCCCAACCTGTTCACGCAGAACCAGATGAACCCGGACGAGTACGGCGTCACGGTGCTGCCCCTGGAGGGCGACGACGCCGGCACGCTCGGCGGCGGCACGCTCGCCGCGGTGAGCTCCGCGGCGTCCGAGGCCGAGCAGGCGGCGGCCGTGAAGTGGATCGACTTCTACTACATCTCCAAGCTGACCGACCAGGAGCAGGCGGTCGCCGAGGCCGAGGTCGCCGCGGAGACCGACCAGCCGGTCGGCGCCCCCGCCCTGCCGATCTTCGACCGCGAGACTTACGAGCAGCAGCAGAGCTGGATCAAGGACCTCGTCAACGTCCCGCTGGAGAACTTCGCCCCGATGACCGACCAGATGTTCGACCAGCCCGTCGTCCCCGAGCCCGCCGTCGCCACCCAGGACGTGTACGCGGCGCTCGACCCGGTGGTCCAGGCGGTGCTGACGGACGAGAACGCGGACATCGACGCGCTCCTCGCCGACGCCCAGACCCAGGTCCAGGGACTGCTCGACCGCAGCTGACCTGCAGATGACGACACTGTCCAGCCCGCTCCGGACGACGAC
>NZ_JBHWZO010000378.1:0-4350 GCF_042728455.1 Promicromonospora sp. NPDC060204 | reverse complement strand
GCACAGGCCTGTGCCGACCTCGATGCAGACTGCCGACCTCACAGCCGACCCCGCCCCGCGCCCGGGCACGCACCCGGCCCGTGCGCAGTCTCCCGCATCCCCGTGTGAATCAGTTAAGTCCGTTGCCCCGCCGCACCGGCAGGCCGACCGTCGAGAGTGCGCCCGCACCGCGGGCGGCGTCCGACGACGCACGCAGGCACACCCGGAGGCCCCGCCATGAACAGAGTACGAAGGCGCAGAGTCCTGGCCGCAGCAGCACTGGCCGCACTGTCGCTGGGCGCCCTGGGGGTGCCCGCCACCGCCGGCCCGTTCGACGCCGACCCGGGCCACGCCCCCGGCGCCGCCCCGCAGACCGCCCCGCAGGCGCAACCCCGCGCCGCCGCCGGCGAGTACGCCGACCGGTTCCTCGCGCTGTACGAGAAGCTGCACGACCCGGCCAACGGCTACTTCTCGGCGCAGGGCATCCCGTACCACTCGGCCGAGACCCTCCTGGTGGAGGCACCGGACTACGGCCACGAGACGACGTCGGAGGCATACAGCTTCTGGCTGTGGCTGGAGACGTCGTACGGGCAGGTCACAGGCGACTGGGAGCCGTTCAACCACGCCTGGGACACGCTCGAGGCGTACATGATCCCCACCACGGAGAACCAGCCGACCAACGGCGCGTACAACCCGGGCTCCCCGGCCACCTATGCGCCCGAGCACAACCACCCGAGCGCCTACCCGGCCCGGCTCGACTCCGGCGTGGCGGTGGGCCAGGACCCGATCGGCGCGGAGCTGAGCCAGACCTACGGCACGGACGAGATCTATGGCATGCACTGGCTGGCCGACGTCGACAACGTGTACGGCTTCGGCGCCGCCCCCGGCTCCTCCGAGCTGCTGGGACCGGACTACGAGGGCACGTCGTACATCAACACCTTCCAGCGCGGCCCGCAGGAGTCGGTCTGGGAGACCATCCCCCAACCCGCCGTCGACGACTTCTCCTACGGCGGCCCCAACGGCTACCTGGACCTGTTCACCGGGGACGCGAGCTACGCGCGCCAGTGGAAGTACACCAACGCGCCCGACGCCGACGCCCGCGCCGTCGAGGCCGCCTACTGGGCCCAGCAGTTCGCGATCGAGCAGGGCGCCGGGGCCGAGGTCTCCGGCACGGTCGAGAAGGCGTCCCGCATGGGCGACTACCTGCGCTACTCGCTGTTCGACAAGTACTTCAAGGAGATCGGCTGCGAGTCCACGAGCTGCCAGGCGGGCTCCGGGCGCAGCTCGGCGCACTACCTGCTGTCCTGGTACTACGCGTGGGGCGGGGCGCTGGACACGAGCGGCCCGTGGGCCTGGCGCATCGGTTCGTCGCACGCGCACTTCGGCTACCAGAACCCGCTCGCGGCCTACGCCCTGTCCACCGACGCCGGCCTGGTCCCCGCCTCCCCGACCGCGCAGGACGACTGGGCGGTGAGCCTGGACCGCCAGATCGAGTTCTTCCAGTGGCTCCAGTCGGCCGAGGGCGGCATCGCGGGCGGCGCGACCAACAGCGTGGACGGGGCCTACGGCACGCACCCCTCCGGCGCGCCCACCTTCTACGACATGGTCTACGACGAGGCGCCCGTCTACCACGACCCGCCGTCGAACCAATGGTTCGGCATGCAGGGCTGGGGCGTGGAGCGGATCGCGCAGCTCTACCACGAGACGGGCGACGAGCGGGCGCAGGACATCCTCGACAGGTGGGTGCCCTGGGTGCTGGACGAGATCACGGTCACGGCCGACTCCTGGCAGGTGCCGTCCGAGCTGTCCTGGACCGGGGCCCCGGACACCTGGGACCCGACGGCCCCGGGCGCCAACACCGGCCTGCACGTCGAGGTCACGGGCCACGGGCAGGATGTCGGCGTGGCCGGCGCCATCGCCCGCACCCTGATCTACTACGCCGCGGCGTCGGGCGACCAGGCCGCCGCCGACACCGCCAAGGCGCTGCTCGACGCGATGTGGGAGCAGAACACCGACGACAAGGGCATCGCCACCGTGGAGTCCCGCGCCGACTTCGGCCGGTTCGACGACGAGTACCAGCCCGGCGGCGACGGCGTCTACGTGCCGCAGGGCTGGACCGGGACCTACCCGAACGGCGACCGGGCGACGTCCGGCGTCTCGTTCCTGGACCTGCGCTCGTTCTACGAGGACGACCCCATGTTCGGCGAGGTGCAGGAGTACCTGGACGGCGGCGACGTGCCGCAGTTCACCTACCACCGGTTCTGGGCGCAGACCGCCGTGGCCACGGCCATGGCGGAGTACGACCGCCTCCTGGGCGCGGGCGCGCAGTAGCCCCGGAACGTGTCAGACCCTCAGGTCACCTTCGGTGGCCTGAGGGTCTGACACGTGAAGCGGGTGCGAGGATCAGACCTCGGGGACCCAGAGGTCCTCGCCGTTCGCGGGGGTGCCGACCGCGCCGACGCCCACCGGGACGGCGTCGGGCACGTCGCCCAGGGCGCGCTGCGCCACGGCGCCCGACGAGAAGTTCGCGTAGCACTCCGGGCAGTACCAGTCCGGTGTCGGCACGGGGGTGTCGAAACCGCCGTACACGACGTCCGGCTCCAGCTTCATGTTGTCGTGGATCGCCTGGCCCCACACGATGCGCTTGGTGGCGCCGCGCTGACCGCACGACGGGCACGACGGGCGCATCTGCGCGCGCTGCGACAGCACCGCGTGCGGGTGCAGCAGGGCGTGACACGGGCCGCACACCAGGAAGGTCTGCTCGATGAGGTCCGCCAGGGGGCGCTCGCCGGTCTCGCCGGTGTGGGCGCCGTCGTCGTGCGGGCGCAGCTGCATGACGTCGACGAACCGCTCGCACGACGCGCAGCGCTCCTCACGGCGCAGGTCCGTGCCCGAGACCTGCTTGTGGCCCAGCAGGCGCAGCACGTGCAGGTTGGGCGACAGCTCGTCGGTCTCGCAGTTGCCGGCGTCGAGCGTGCCGGTGGCGCCGTGCTTGTACTGGTGGGCGATGCCGTCGAGCACCAGGCGGGCGTGCTCCTGCGGCAGCCAGCCGGACGAGCGCGCGTAGGCGGCCGCGCCGTTGAAGAGGTCGTCCCAGACCACGGGCTTGTCCGGGCCGAAGACCTCGTCGCTGACCCAGTCCTCGCCCTGGCTGGCGCCCATGAGCTCGACCGCGGCGACGATGCCCGGCTCGGAGCCCACGACGGTGACGACGACGTCGCCGCGCTGCGGGCCGTCCGCGCCACCGGGCAGGCGGTGCTCGTGGCTCCGGCTCGCGATGGCGACCGCCTCGCCCAGCCAGTCCTCGGACCAGTTGAGGTAGACGGACGGAACGAGCCACGCCGGAAGGGACGAAACGTTGGGAAGCATGTCGGGTTCGCTGGTCACGCGGGGAGAATAGCGCAGCACGGTGACGCCGTTATGACACGCCCGGTGAGCGACCTTCGCGACTTACCCGGACACTTACCCGAACTCGACCACGACCTGGTCGTACCCCAACGGGGACAACATCGCCTCGAGGGTCGCGGTCGTGTTCGCGCGGGCCCGTTCGTCCAGGTCGGAGCCTGCCGCGGCGTCCGAGATCCGGTCCTGGGCCGTCGCGAGCGCCTCCTGGCGGGCGTCGGTGTCGGCGTCGAAGAGATCACCCACGCGGTCGACCAGACCGCGGTCCTCCGTCAGGGCGCGGCTGGCGTCGAGGTCGATGCGGGGCTCGGCGAGCTCCGGCTCCGGGAGCGTGACGGTGACCGTCGTGCCGTCGTCCGAGATCTCGATCGCGTCCTCGTCCAGGTCGCGGAAGTCCACGTACGCGTCGACCGAGCCGTTCACCGCGAGCACGATCCGCTCCCCCGCGAGCCAGCTCGGCACGTACTTCACGTCGTTCTCCAGGTCGACCAGCACCTCGTACTGTGCCTCGGCCGCCACGAACCGCGCCAGGTCGTGCATGCTGACCAGCACGGGCGTCTCGGACCGGTCGACCTGGCCCGTGGTGAACGGGTTGAGCCCGTCGAGCAGCGTCCGCCAGATCGCGTCGCGGAAGTCGTCGCGCAGCGCGGAGACGGCGCCCGCGACCAGCCCGGCGGTCAGCGCCGCGCCCAGCACGAACCCGAGCACGCCCGCCAGCCCGGCGGGCATCCTGCGGCGCGGTGCCTCGGGCGCCGCGCCCCCGCTGCCCGACGGCGTCGGCTCGGTCCTGGAGCCCACCTGCTCGGTCTGTACCTCGGTGCCCGTCATCGCCGCGCCCCTTCCCGGGGAGATACCAGACATATCTCCCACCCAGGTCTCCCACGCTAGCCCCTACCACTGACACTCGCGCAGCAGCCCATCACCTTCAAGGGGAACGCCGGAAACGACTTCGGTCGGTTGCTTCGAGAT
>NZ_JBHWZO010000377.1:0-4358 GCF_042728455.1 Promicromonospora sp. NPDC060204 | reverse complement strand
GCGCCCGCCCCACCGCTCCGCCGGGCCGCGCGGGCGCCGTCCGGCGCTCCGGTGCGCACGACGTGTGCGGTCGATGTGAGCGGTCCGTGAGCGTTGGCCCGCCACGCCGGGCGTGGTGATTCCCCAGGTCCGGGTGGTGTCAGTAGTCTCGTCCGCGACGTGTGCACACCCGGTGCGCGCGCACCAACGTCGGAGGAATCTGATGCCGCCTAAGGTGAGACTCATCATCATCTGGGTCGTGGTGATCTTCCTGCTCTACTCGGTCATCAACGACCCCGAGCGATCCGCCGACGTCGTGCTCGCCCTCTGGGACGTCATCTGGGGTGCCATCGCGAACATCGGCACCTTCTTCGAGGAGCTCTTCACCGGGTCGATCGGCCGGTGACGACGTAGGGTCGGCGGCGGGGCTCGGGGTTCCTCGGGCAGACCCGCCGCCGATCCGCACCAGGCTCCCGCCCGGTGGGTCCGCCGGCGGGCGTGCCCACGGCAAGGGGACCATTCCGAACGCACCCGGGGAGACCCGCATGAGCGCAGCAGCGGACTTCGTGATCCGTCATCGCGCCCTGCAGCGGTACATCCTCGCGGACGAGAAGGTGATCGTCGCCACACGGCGGCACTGGGCCAGGCTCTGGGAGCCGATCCTCACCACGACCGGGGCGTTCGTCCTGGGGCTGGCGATCCTCGTCGCGGTGGACCCGGACGTCCGCGACGGGCTCGCCTGGGTGTGGCTGCCGTTCCTGGTGCTCGGCCTGCGGCTGCTCTACAAGTGGCTGGACTGGCGGGCCGAGTGGTTCGTGATGACCGACCGCCGGCTGATGCTGCTCACCGGGCTCCTGGTGCACCGGGTGGCGATGATGCCGGCCGAGAAGGTGACCGACCTCGGGTACGAGCGCACCCCGCTGGGCCAGGTGCTCGGCTTCGGCACCTTCGTCTTCGAGACCGCGGGCCAGGACCAGGCGTTCGACCGTGTCACCTGGATCCCGCGCCCCGACTCCCGGTACCGGCTCATCATCGCGACGCTCTTCCACCCGGACTCCGCCGAGGCGGCAGCCCAGGCCGACCCAGACTTCCGCCCGCAGGCGGTGCCGCCGGTCGAGACGCCCCCGCCCGCCGCACCGCCCGCGCTCATGCCGCGGATCGGACGGCGCAGCAACCCGCCCACGCAGCGCATCGAGGTGCCGGCGCTGCGGGACCTGGCGGGCCCGGGCGGCCAGGCCCCGGGTGCCGCACCGGACGGCTCCGCGTCGGACGGCGGCTCCTACGGTGCTGACTCATCCGGTGCCGGCCCGGCCGGTGCCGGCTCGCACGGCTCCGGCATGCACGGTGCAGGCTCGGCCGGCGTCCTGCCGGGTGGCGTCCGGTCCGGCGGCATCGCCCCGGACGACGGTGCCGGCGGCACCCGCCCGGGCAGCGGCGAGCTCACGGGTGCCGCCCGGCCGTCGACGAGCGGCACGCCCTCGGTGGCGGCGTCGTCGGGCACCGGGCGAGTGCCGGGCCGGACCAGCGACGGCAAGGGCGGCGACCACGTGCCCGGCGGGCCGACGTCCGCGACCGACGGGTCCGACGCCCTGCCCCACCCGTTCATCGAGGGCGGCAAGGACCCGAAGATCCGCTGACCCGGCCGGCCGAGCGGCCAGGCGTCGAGGCGTCGAGGCGTCGGGGAGTCGAGGCGGCGAACGTAGGCATGCTCGGCCCATGAGGGCTCAGAGACCGACGAACCCTACGTTCGACGGCCCGGCCCTCGACAGCAAAAGGCCCGGTCCGTGTGGACCGGGCCTTGATGTGTACCCCCAGCGGGATTTGAACCCGCGTTACCGCCGTGAGAGGGCGGCGTCCTAGGCCGCTAGACGATGGGGGCCTTGAACTAGCCCGCCGACCGAAGCCGGTGGACTGCGTACCCCCAGCGGGATTTGAACCCGCGTTACCGCCGTGAGAGGGCGGCGTCCTAGGCCGCTAGACGATGGGGGCCTTGAACTACCGGTATGAACCGGCACCGTGAGAACGATAGCGCACCCAACGACCGACTTGCGTCAGTGTGGATGCGCAGTGCTCTGCGCTGGGGTACCAGGACTCGAACCTAGACTAAGTGGATCAGAACCACTCGTGCTGCCAATTACACCATACCCCATGGGGGTATGACCGCCTGGATACACCTGTCTCCGACAGGCATTCCGTGGGGGCCCTACCGCTGGAGAACATTACCTGACCTCGGGCGGTGGGCAAAACGGAATGGGCGTGCCGTCCGTCACCCGTGTCCGATCGGGTCGGATGACGGCGTTCTCAGCATGTTCCGAACGCCCCCGGGGCGTCAGGCGAGCGCGGTGCCGTAGCCCAGTGCCGACGGGAGCTCCGCGAGCGTCTCGATCACCACGACACCCGCCGCACGCAGCGCCTCCGGGTCCTGCGGGTCGCCCTGCAGGACCGCGCGCTGCGCGGCATTGGGCTGGCCGGGAGCAGACGGCACGGCGCCGGCGATCGCGGCGTCGGACAGCCCTGCACCCGGCCCGGCGTGGCCGCCGTAGCCCGGACCCCGGCGGTGGCCCGCCCGGTCCAGCCAGACGCCCGTCAGGCCCGCCTCGTGGGCCGCCAGGGCGTCCACGGTGGGCTCGTCGCCCACGTAGGCGGTACGGGACGGCTCGACGCCCAGCTTGCGGGCGCCCTCCGCGAACACGCGGGGGTCCGGCTTGCCGAAGCCCAGGGTGTCGACCCCGACGAGCACGGGCAGGTCACCCAGCCCGGCGACCTTGAGCTTCCGTTCCTGGAGCTCCGTGGCGGCGTTCGTCACCACGCCGACGCGGAGCCCCGCCGCGAGGGCTGCGTCGACGGCGGCTCGGGCGTCGTCGTGCGCGGTCCACGACCGCTCGAACGTGCCCCAGAACAGCGCGTCCCACGCCTCGAAGGACGTCTCCGTGACCGGCGCGGCGCCGAACGTCTCGTGCAGCAGCGCCGCCCGGTGCCGACGCTGCGTCACGTGGTCCATCTCGCCCCGCGTGTACCGGCTGTAGAAGCCGCCCGGGTCGGTGCGCCAGTGCGACAGGATCTCCGGGTCGCGCTCGGCCGGGACGTGCGGCAGGTGCTCCGCCCGCACGGCCTCCAGCGCCCGCGCGAAGGCGCCCTTGGTGTCGACGAGGGTGTCGTCGACGTCGAACAGGATGCCCTCGATCGTCATGCCGTCTCTCCCTGTGCTCGTTCGTGCTCTGCTCGCTCGTACTCGGCCCGCTCGTACTCGGCCCGCTCGTACTCCGCCCGCTCGCGCTCGGCCCGCTCGTACTCCGCCAGCCCCGCCACCGGACTCACCACCGGCACGGGATCCGTCACCACCAGCGTCGGCCTGCGGCGCCGTGCCCACCAGAGCAGCACCGCGGTCGTCACCAGCGTGACACCGATGCTCACCGCCCCCTCGGACGGCGCCACCTCGGTGATCAGCAGCGAGTCCTGGAGCCCGTCGTAGGCGACCGCGAGGCCAAATGCCACCAGGTTGTTCGCCGCGTGCAGCGCGACGGCGACCTCCAGTCCGCCGGTGCGCCACACGAGCAGGCTCGCGACCAGGCCGAACACCAGCCGGTCGGCGAACAGCCACGGGCTCTGCGTGCCGTGCGCCAGCGCGAACAGCAGGGCCGAGACCACGGCGGGCACCAGCACGGCGACCCACCGCCGGCGCAGCATGCTGCCCATCCACTGCGTCAGCCAGCCGCGGAAGAAGTACTCCTCGCCGGCCGCCTGCAGCGGCGTCGTCAGCAGGACCACCAGCGCGAGCATGAGCCAGCCGGACGCCGGGGTGAGCGGCCACAGGCCGGCGTCGTCGGCGCCCGGTCCGCCCGCAGCCCCGGCCCCGGCGTCGGGCGCGCCGAGCTGGGCCAGCAGGACGCTCGTGCCGATCGTGAGCGGCACCAGGAGCAGCAGCGACATCCCGAGCCCGCCGAGCAGCAGGCGCCAGCGCACCCGCCCCAGCACGGAGGAGACCAGGCCGCTGCGCCGGGCCTGCGCCCAGGTCGCGAGGAGCGCGAGCGGGATGCCGAGCGCGAGGCCGAGGTTCGTCACGAGCAGGCCGGCCGGCGACACGAACCAGGCGTCGGTGACATTGGCCGGGTCCGGGAGCTGGGTGCCCAGCGCCTGCGCGACGATCCACACGAGGGCGTACAGCAGCATCGCCCCGAAGATCACGACCACGCCGACGGCGATCGCGGCCAGCCCGACCAGGGGCCGCCACCAGCGGTGCCGCGGGCCCCGGAGGGCCTGCGGGTACACGCGCGGCCCGGGCGGCAGCACCTGCGGCGGCGGGGCCGGGTCCCAGGCCGACGACGGCGCCGCGCCGGCCGGCGCCGCACCGGCCGGCGCCACCCCAGTCGGAGCCGCCG
>NZ_JBHWZO010000376.1:0-4365 GCF_042728455.1 Promicromonospora sp. NPDC060204 | reverse complement strand
GGGCCTCGCTAGGCCGAGGCTCCCGCCCGGGCGACCGCGCGCACGCGGACGACGGCGGTCACGCCGAGCACGGCCACGGCGGCCGCGAGCGCCGCGGCGGCCGTCGGGGCCGAGTACGGCGTGCCGTCCCACCGCTCGACGGCGATCCAGGACAGGCCCCACGCGATGGCCAGGGCCACCGCCACGGGCCCGTTCCCCCGCACGGCCAGGACGACGCCGATCACGCCGACCACCGCGAGGACGCCGACGGCCCACCAGTCCGCGGCGAGTCCCGCGCCGTCGAACCCGGCGCTGGTCAGCGCCGCGGCGATGTTGGCGGCCGTGGCCACGCAGACCCAGCCGAGGTAGATGCCGAGCACGCCGTCGACCAGCACCCGGTCGAGCACCCCGTGCGCGCGGGTGGCGAGCAGGATCAGGAAGACCCGGACGAGCAGCGTGAGCAGCGCCGCGATGACGAGCACGCTCACCCAGAGCCACCCGGCCTGGACCACCAGGATCCACGCCGCGTTCAGCAGCATGGTCCCGGCGACCGGCAGGCGCAGGCGCCGCTGCCGCGCCTGCGCCTCCGGCGTGGGGGCCGGGAACCACTGGAGCACCGTGTACCCGGCGAGCCCGAGGTAGACCACGGTCCACACCGAGAACGCGGCGGACGCCGGCGCGAGCAGCGTGGCGTCCGTGTCCAGCGCTCCCCCGGCCGCCGCGTTGACGGACGTGCCGCCGAACACGCCGACACCGATCATGGAACCGATGACGCAGACCACGAAGCTGACGGTGACGACGATCTGCTGCAACCGGTCGCGCGATGTGTCGCGCGGCGCGCCCTGTGCCATGGAGGCCTCCTCGGGAAGGGCCGGGCGGCCCCCCGTACCTGCCCCAGCAGGCAACCGCCCGGCGAATATGCCTAGCCTATCTAGTAAATCGCTCGGCTTCCTGTTTTGCGGAAAGGTTGGTGTCGTCCCATGTCCCACGTCCTCGTGACCGGAGCCACCGGGTACATCGGGGGGCGGCTCGTGCCCGAGCTGCTCGCCGCCGGGCACGACGTGCGCGTGCTCGCCCGCCACCCCGAGCGGATCGCCTCGCGCGAGTGGTCCGGCGACGTCGAGGTCGTCGAGGGCGACGCCACCTCCCGCGGCGACCTGCGCCGGGCCCTCGACGGCGTCGACGTCGCCTACTACCTGATCCACGCGCTCGGGGCCGGCCCCGGGTTCGCCGAGCGCGACCGCGCCACCGCCCGCGGCTTCGCGGTCGTGGCCCGGGAGGTCGACGTCGGGCGCGTGGTCTACCTGGGCGGCCTCTACCCCGAGGGCGAACGGCTCTCGCCCCACCTGGAGTCGCGCCGCGAGGTCGAGGAGATCCTGCTCGACGGCGGCGCGCCGACGATCGTGCTGCGCGCCGCCGTGATCCTCGGCTCCGGCAGCGCGTCGTTCGAGATGATGCGCTACCTCACCGAGCGGCTCCCGGCCATGGTCGCGCCGCGCTGGATCAACAACCGCATCCAGCCCATCGCGGTGCGCGACGTGCTGCGCTACCTGGTCGGCGCCGCCGAGATCCCGGCGGACGTCAGCCGCGGCTTCGACATCGGCGGTCCCGACGTGCTCACCTACCGCGAGATGATGCAGCGCTACGCCGCCGTCGCCGGCCTGCGCCCGCGGGTGATCCGCGCCGTCCCCGTGCTGACGCCGCGGCTGGCCAGCCTCTGGGTGGGCCTGGTGACACCCGTGCCGCCGGGCATCGCGAAGCCCCTGGTGGGGTCGCTCGTGCACGAGGTCGTGGCCCAGGAGGACGACATCAAGCAGTACGTGCCCGACCCGCCCGAGGGGCTGACCGGCTTCGACCGGGCGGTGGGGCTCGCCCTGGCGCGGATCCGGGACCTCGACGTGCGCACGAGCTGGGTGTCCGCCTCGACCCCCGGCGCGCCGTCCGACCCCCTGCCCGACGACCCGGACTGGGCCGGCGGGAGCCTGCTGGTGGACGACCGGTCGAGCCGCGTGGACACCACGAGCGAGGCCCTGTGGACCGTGATCGAGGGCATCGGCGGCGCCCACGGCTGGTACTCCTGGCGCCTGGGCTGGGTGGCGCGCGGCGCCATGGACCGGCTCTTCGGCGGGCCCGGGCTGCGGCGCGGACGCCGGCACCCGCACCGCCTCGCGCCCGGCGACGCGCTCGACTGGTGGCGGGTGGAGAAGATCGTCCCCGGCCGGCTGCTGCGGCTGCGCGCCGAGATGCGCCTGCCCGGGCTGGCCTGGCTGGAGCTGTCCGTCGAGGACGAGGCCGCCGAGCGGCCGACGTTCCGCCAGCGCGCGATCTTCCTGCCGCACGGGCTGCCCGGGCAGCTCTACTGGTGGGCCATCAGCCCGTTCCACGGCATCGTGTTCGGCGGCATGCAGCGCAACATCGCCCGCGCGGCGGCCCACGCCGCCACCGGGGACGGGCGACCAGCCGACTGACTCGGCGATCGGCGTCCGCCGAGTCAGTGGGTTGGTGTGCACCAGCCGACTGACTCGGCGATCGGCGTCCGCCGGGTCAGCTTGCGGGTTCGGCTCGCTCCGGGGCCGCGCGGGAGCGACGGCGCCGGCCGCCGAGCCGCGACGTGCCGCCCGGCACGCTCGCGTCCCAGGCCCGGGCGATGCCGAGGTGGCGCAGGCGGCCGTCGGTCACGGTGACGCCGTCGGGCCCGATCCAGTGCTCGACGCCGAACCGCTCGTCGGTCGCGGCGTCCCAGCGGCGCATGAAGGGCGTGCCGTTGTCGGTGATGACGACCGACCCGTACGTGCCGGGCAGCGGCTCGGCCGGCAGGTGGATCACGGTGTAGACGCCCGCGAGGTCGGACGGGCCGACGGACGACACGCTGTACCAGTTCCCGTCCCGGTCCCGTTGGATGGCGTAACCGCTCGCGTCCAGGGCGATGCTGAGGTGCGGCAGGTCGGCGTCGAGGAGCTCCTGGCTGTTCTGGTAGACGGTGCCGACCTGGGCTGCCTGGGTCATCGCGCGGGTCTCCTTGACGTCGGATCGGGGATATTCACCCATCCAAGCGGATTAGTCGCGATTTGGCTGGTCCAAGGGGCAGCCCAGGGCCGGCGGATCAGCCGATCAGCCGGAAGATCGGGAAGGCGCGGCCCTCCGCCGTCCGCTCGTAGGCCGCGAAGCCGCTCGAGAACTCCTTGAAGCGCGCCCACATCGCGTCGCGCTCCTCACCCGCCAGCTCCTCGACCTTGACCCGGACGGTCACGACGGGCTCGCCCGGCACCTCGATGTCGACCTCCTCGGCGCGCCGCAGCCCGTAGACCCACGCCGGGTTCCTGGGCGAACCGCCGGCGCTGCCGACCACGTAGCGGACGCCGTCGTCCTGGATCGCGGCGAGCGGCGCGATCCGCACGCTCCCGTCCTTCCTCGGCACGTGCACGAGCACGAGCCCCTTTCCGAACCGCACGGGCTCGGTGACCTCGCCGCCGTTGGCGCGGAAGGCTTCGACGATCTGCTGGTTGAAGTCCATTCCGCGGCAACGCCGACAGGCCCGACGACATTCCGCCAGGTGCGGTCCCGGACCAGGTCAGCCCGCGTCGAACCGCTCGTCGCCCTCCAGGTCCGGGTTGTCCTCGGGGTCCTCACCCGGGACCGCCTCCCCCGCCGGGTCCTCGCCCGGGATCGCGGTGTCCGCGGCGCCCGCCGCCTCGGCCTTGAGACGGTCGGCGTCCTCCTTCGACACCTCGACGTGGTCCCGGGGCTCCGGACCGCCGTCCGCCGCCGTGCTCTGGTGCTCGCCCTCGCTCATACCGGCTCCTTCCACGATCCGCCAGATGCCCGGCCGGACGCGGCGCGCCCGGCCGGTTCTCGACGCTACGGGAGCCGCCGCGCACTCGCACCCACGGGGCCGCGGGACCCCCGCCGGAAGCCGGGGGTTGCGTAACGATATATCTCTGATCTATCTTTAGAACGTCGGTCGAGCGGAGACGCTCCCGATCGGCGGGTCTGACGAGACGCCGTAGTGCGCGATCGCGCACCGCCTCGCCCCGCCGCGACACGTAGGAGACACACCATGCGTACCCACGACGACAACCCCCAGAACTCCGGACGACGCGGCCGCGGCCGTGACTTCCTGCCCTCGTTCGAGGGCGCCCGGTTCGGCGGCCGGATGTTCGGCAGCCCCCGGTTCGACGGCGCCGGGTTCGGCCCGGGCTTCGGCCCCGCGTTCGCGATGGCCGGCGGGCCCGGCCTGCCGGACGACCGCGACTACGACGACGCCGACGAGCGTCCCGCCCGGGGCCGGCGCGGCTTCGGTCCCGGCGGCTTCGGCCCCGGCGGTCCCGGGGGCTTCGGCCCCCGCGGCCCGCACGGCGGCCACCACGAGGGCGGACGGCGGGGCCC
>NZ_JBHWZO010000375.1:0-4502 GCF_042728455.1 Promicromonospora sp. NPDC060204 | reverse complement strand
ACGCTGATCGGCGTCCCGCCCCCGTTTGTCTCTGCTGCGACTGTTCCGGCTCAGTTGAGCATCAGCACCACCGCGTCGCCGGCCTCGGCCGCGGCACCGTAGAACGCGGTCAGCTCGCCGTACGCGACGGCCAGGCGCTCGTGATCGGTCTCCGCGGCGTGCTCACCCGGGTCCGGGCACACGTCCTCGTCGCACACCTGGTCGGCGACGGCGAGCGGCGCCAAGGTGTCGAACGACGTGCCCACCAGGAACGCGGCCGCCTTCTCCACCTCCTCCGGGCCCAGGTAGCGCACCGGCGTGATCCCGTCGGTGGAGGCCAGCGCCGCACCACCCTGCACCGGGTCGACGGGCATGCCGCCGTGCACCCGGAGCACCGTGTGGAGCGGACCCCACACGGTGCCGATGCTGAAGTACCTGGCCTCCTGTGCCGGAAGATCCACCTCCACCCATTCGCCGGCGAGCTCGTCGATGTGCTCCAGCGCCCAGGTCAGATCTGTCCGTGCCTTGTCGAAGTCGTCGGCGGCAAGCCGCGCGTACTCACAATGAATCATCCCCATGGCCCAGGACCGTACCGATAATGCGTTTCCGTGTGTATGGGCAAAACGGACACATTCCGGCGCAACAATTTCTCATACGCGGTAAATCGGAAATTCCATCCAGTCTGGCGCCCGTTCTGAGCGCCTTTTGTCCGATCAACCGCTCGAGAATTCACATCGAATTCACGTGGGAGGTCAGTGCAGCCGACGGTCGTCGCCGGACATGCTGGCGAGCACCTCCGTGGGCGTCCCGTCGTCACGCCAGCGCAGGGTCGCGCCGACGCCGTCCATGAGCTCCACCGAACCCTCGGGCGCGAACGTCAGGCCGGCGTCCTGCCCCACCGCCGCGCGCACGAGCGCGACGCTGGCGGGCAGCTCCTCCAGCCGCTCCGTCACCCCCATGGCCTCGAGGTCGGACCGGTCGCCCGCGATGTGCATCGGGTCGGGCCCGATCCACAGCTTGCGCCCGTTCATGCGGCCGGGGCTCGTGCCGTACTCCTCCGCGAGCACGAGCTCCTTGACCTGCCCGCGCGCGAGCACCGCCACGACGTCGTCCACCGAGGTCACGGCGTTCGACTCCCGGCCGAGCTCCTGACGCAGCTCCGCCAGCACCCGTTCGCGCCGCCGCTCCCGGTAGGAGTCCACGGCGTCGGAGACCCGCTCGGCGAAAGCGCTCTCGTTCACGCCGCCGCCGCGTCCGCCGCCGGGCACCTCGACCAGCTTGTCGGTCGTCGGCGTCGTCAGCGCGGCCCGGGTGAGCGAGACCGCCCTCTTGTCGCCGGTGAGGAGCACCAGCTCCGGGTCGGACTCCGCCACGTGCCGTTCGATCTCGGCCGCCACGGCCGCGGCGTTGCGCTCCCAGGAGTCCTCGGCACGGGACTCGATCCGCGCCCGCTTGATCCCCGAGGAGCTGGTCTTCTCGATCTCGTCGTGCGGCGCCTGGAAGGTGCTGTGCACCTTGGCGTCCGGCCCCGCGCGGAGAAAGTCCGCGCCCGCCCGGTCCACCGTCACCTTGAGCACCTCCACCGACTCGTCGGCGGCCAGGGCGGCCTGCAGCAGGGCTGGGACGGCCTCCCAGGAGCCGGAGCTCGCGGTCGGCGGGTTGTTCACCACGCGGTCCACCAGCACGCCCGTCTCGTCGGCGATGACGACCCGGCCGTGCGGTCCCGGGACCCTCGTGGGTCGCAGCACCACCTCTTCGATCGCGTCCAGCACGGCGTCCGGGGCCTTCTGCTGCGCCAGGTCCCTGCGCACTGCGTTCCAGCGCCCGCCGACGTCACGGTCGGCGGCGTGCTCGGACGGCGTCGCGTCCAGGCACAGGGTGGCGAACGGTCCCGGGTGGCCGAGGAGGGGTTTGAGCCAATCGATCTTCATGAACACCTCCGCATCACCCGCCGAGGTCGAGGTGATGCCCTACCGCATGACCTCGCCCCGGCGTTGACTCCAGGAAACGACGGATCCCGGGCGCACGCCACCCCTGTGGGGGAAATTTCTGTGACCTGTACAGGAGATATTCGGACCCGACGTTTGCCAACTACCAGGAGAAGGCAAAAACGCGTCAGGCACAGGTCACCTTCAAGCGTAGGTGTCGACCTCAGGCAAATTGTCGCCCTTGTGCTGCGCGGCGATCAGCTCGTGGTGGCGGATCACCTCGCTCACGATGAACTGGCGGAACTGCTCGGCGAACTCGGGGTCCAGGCCGGACTCCTCGGCGATGCTCGTGAGCCGGGCGATCTGCTCCTGCTCGCGGGCAGGGTCGGCCGGGGGCAGCCCGCCGACCGCCTTGAGCTCCCCCACCCGGCGCGTCACCCGGAACCGCTCGGCGAGCAGGTAGACCAGCGCCGCGTCGATGTTGTCGATGCTCCCGCGGAGCCGGATGATCTCGGACGGCACCGGAGCGCTGGTCGGTTCGTTGTCAGACACAAGAAGAGGCTAACCGTCCACGGCCGCCAGGGGCGAAAGGCGGTTCCGACCTGAGACGGGGATCCGCTACAGTCACCCGAGCAGGCCACGCAACTTGGTGAAGCCCCGATACCGCGCCTTCACCTGTTCAAGACTTCAACGGAGAGCAGCACATGACACTTGCCACGTCGCCGGCCTTGGTGGAGGTGCCCGAAGGCACCAGCATCAACACGATCCTCGCGGACCGGGTGGCCCGCTCCGGGGACGAGGCGCTCATCGAGCGGCGTGACGCACCGGACGGCCCGTGGATCAAGGTGTCGGCGAGCCAGTTCGAGGACGAGGTGCTCGCCGTCGCCCGCGGCCTGGTGGCGCGCGGCATCAAGGCCGGCGACCGCGTCGCGATCATGTCCCGCACCCGGTACGAGTGGACGCTGCTCGACTTCGCCATCTGGGCCGCCGGCGCCGTCGCCGTGCCGGTCTACGAGACGTCGTCGGCCGAGCAGGTCCAGTGGATCCTGTCCGACGCCGACGTGCGCCTCATCGTGGTCGAGTCGAGCGCTCACGCCGAGACCGTCAAGCAGGTGCGGCCCAGCCTGCCCGGGCTCGAGGACATCCTGCTGATCGACGAGGACGCCGTGCTCGACCTGCGCAAGGCCGGCACCAACCTCTCCGCCGGCATCGTGGCCGAGCGGCGCGACGCCGTCCGGCGCGACGACCTGGCGACCATCATCTACACCTCGGGATCCACGGGCCGCCCCAAGGGCGTCGAGCTCACGCACGGCAACTTCGCGCACCTGACCCTGAACGCCGCCGCCGGCATCCCGGAGCTGCTGAGCGCCGAGAACGCGCGCACGCTCCTGTTCCTGCCGCTGGCGCACGTCTTCGCGCGCTTCGTCGAGGTCGCGACCATCGCCGGCCAGGCCGTGCTGGGCCACGCCCCGGACATCAAGAACCTGGTGGCCGACCTGGGCTCGTTCCGCCCGACGTACCTCCTGGCCGTGCCGCGCGTGTTCGAGAAGGTCTACAACAGCGCCGAGCAGAAGGCGTCCTCCGGGCTGAAGGCGAAGATCTTCGCCTGGTCCGCGCGCGTCGCCGAGGACTACTCGCGGGCCCTGGACGTGCCCGAGGGACCGGGCGGCGCGCTCAAGGTCAAGCACGCGATCGCCGACCGGCTGGTGTTCAGCAAGCTCAAGGCCACGATGGGCGGGCAGCTCAGCTGGGCCGTCTCGGGCGGCGCACCGCTGGGCGAGCGCCTCGGCCACTTCTTCCGCGGCGCGTGCGTGACCATCCTGGAGGGCTACGGCCTCACGGAGACCACCGCCCCGACGGCGGTGAACCTGCCCGGCAAGATCGTCATGGGTTCGGTGGGCCCGGCCTTCTTCGGCACGGGTATCCGCATCGCCGACGACGGCGAGGTGCTGCTGAGCGGGCCGCACATCTTCCGCGGCTACCGCAACCAGCCGGAGCTGACCGCGGAAGCGCTCGTCGACGGCTGGTTCCGCACCGGGGACCTCGGCCGCCTCGATGAGCACGGCCACCTGCACATCACGGGGCGCAAGAAGGAGATCATCGTGACCGCCGGCGGCAAGAACGTCGCCCCGGCCGTGCTCGAGGACCGGATGCGGGCGCACCCGATCGTGAGCCAGGTCGTGGTGGTCGGCGACCAGCGCCCGTTCATCGGCGCCCTCGTCACGCTCGACGCCGAGATGCTGCCCGGCTGGTGCGCCGCGAACGGCCTGCCGAAGCTGTCGGTTGCCGACGCGCGCGTGCACCCGAAGGTGCTGGCCGAGCTCGACAAGGTGGTCGCGCAGGCGAACGAGGCGGTCTCCAAGGCCGAGTCGATCCGCAAGATCACGGTGCTCGACCTGGACTTCACCGAGGCCAACGGATACCTCACGCCGTCCATCAAGGTGAAGCGGGCCAAGGTCATCGCGGACTTCGCGGGCACCATCGACGCCCTGTACGGCGCCCCGGCCGTCAAGGCCCTCCAGCCGAAGTAGAACGACGGGCGAACGAGGGGCGCCGAGTCAGCGTCTTGGTCCGCCTCGTCCCGGGTAGAAACCC
>NZ_JBHWZO010000374.1:0-4582 GCF_042728455.1 Promicromonospora sp. NPDC060204 | reverse complement strand
TCTTCGTTGTGTGGTGGTTTTTTGTGGGTTTCCCGGTCCCGCAACAAAAAATACCCAGCACTCAACGAGGGTTGTCAGGCCTTCTTGTCCAGGAACAGCAGCCGTACCGGACGGGTCGTCAGCCGGATCGTGTCGTAGACGAACTTGGGCAGGTACATCTGCAGGGCCATCCGCAGGTAGCGGGCGCGCAGCCACGGCTTGACCTCGGCCAGCTCGGTGAGCGTCCCGGCCTCGCGGCGCGCGGCCAGCTCCCGGACCGTCGCGGGCAGCTCCGAGTCGGTGGCGTGCAGGTAGTTGTCCTCGAGCCACGCGGTGTCGGGCTGCGGCCCGCCGGCACGGAACGCGTCGCCGGCGTCGGCCACCGGCATCACGCAGCCGCTGCCGGCGAACGGCGCGTTGAGCAGTTCGGGGGTCACGCCGAAGTCGTCGATGATGACGGTCGACAGGCCGAGGGCCAGCCCCTCCATCGCGGCGGTCGAGCTGACGGTCATCAGGGCGGAGCCGGCCTGCAGCCACTCCGCCATCGGGCCGTCGACGAACCGCAGCGCGTCGCTGCGGTGCCCGAGGCGCTCGTGCTCGGCGTCCCACAGCTCGTCGTAGGGGAACGCCTCGTTGTGCGTCTGCCGCTCGCCCTTGCGGGCGCGCAGCTTCACGATGACCTCGAAGTCGTCCTCGGCGAGCTTCGCCAGGCGGTCCAGGAGGGTCACGCGGTCGGGCCGGTTGTCCGGCACCTTGGCCTGCGCGGCGAACACGACGCGCTTGACCGGCTCGGCGCCCAGGCTCGTGGCCATGTGCTCGAGGAAGGGCAGGTGGGCCAGCGGCACCTCGGGCGTGACCCCGTGCGCGGCGAAGGCCTCGTGGTAGGCGTCGACCTCGAGGCGGCTGTGCACCACGAACGCGTCGCACCAGCGGCGCCAGCCCGTCCCCTCGGGCGTGGCGGGCAGCGCCATGCCGGGCAGGCCGGTGATCAGGGCGGGGCGGCGCTTGCCGGCCGCGGCGACGACGGCACGCGCCACGACCTCCGCGACGGGCCCGGTGGCCGCGATGAGCACGACGTCGGGGGTGTTGTCCCGGATCTGCGCGGCGAGGTCCCGGACGGGCAGGACGGCGGGCCGGACCACCGAGGACCCGGCGACGGCGGCGGCGATCTGACTGGTCGTCGGTGCGATCGGCGTCTTGACGATCACGGCCGAGCGGTCGAGCCCGCTCTCGTCGGCCGGGCCGAGCCTGTCGAGCGTCGCGCATGCCCACTTCAGATACGAGTCGCTGTCTGCGACCGCGAGCACGCGGATGGTCATTCGTTCGCCTCCGGGGAGTCGGTTTCCGAAGCGTCGTCGGCTGCGGCCCGGGCTTGCCGGGCGAGCTCGACGACGCTGGTCAGGTGTGCTCGTTGTTCGGCCGTGGCGCGCGGGGTCCACCAGTCGGCGGGCACGTCGAGCGCGGTGACGGGGACACCGAGCGGTGAAATGATAGTGGTCAACAGGATGGTCGATGTCGACGGCAGACTGAGCACCCGCTGGCCCGCCCGCAGGCCCCGCAGCCGGATCTCGACGGGGGCCCCGGGAGCGTCGACGGTCACGCCGTCGATCCCGGCCAGGGTGGCGAGCAGCTCCGGCGTCTGCCGGCGGTGCGGCACGTAGCGCAGCGCGCTCTCCTTGGCCAGCGACCGGATCCAGTCGACGTACCGGTCCGGGTCGATCAGCTTGTCCGCGGCCATCGCCGACCCGACGACGATCGTGGGTTCCGGCATGGCGTCGTCGGCGGGCTGCGCGGTGAGCCAGCCGAAGTGGTTGTGGCGCACGTCGAAGCCCTGGGCCCGCAGGCCCGCGGACAGCTCGGGGGTGAGCGGCATGGCGGTGAAGATCGTGACGCGGCCGTCGGCGGCGAGCGACCGCAGGCGGCCGGCGGCGACGGCACCGAGCCGGCGCCGGGGTGCGCGCGCCGGCCGGCCGATCCGGACCAGCGGGTCGCGGCGCACCAGGAGGCGGCACAGCTCGAGGGTGGCCAGGCCGTCGTCGACCAGGACCATGCGCTCCGGGCGCCGCAGGGGCGCGGTGGCCTGGAACAGGCCGGAGAAGGCGTCGCCCACGAGCCAGACCGGCTCGCGCGCGGTCAGGGCGCTGCGGCGGCCCGCCAGGTCGAAGGTCAGTCCGTCGGGGAGGCTGAGCTCGCGCACCGCGGACAGGGCGTCGCCGAGGGCGGGGACGTCGTCGCGCACGTGCACGTGCGTCTCGGTACCGCCGTACCCGGCGGCGTGCGCTTCGACCGTGCAGAGCAGCTGCAGCGGCGACTCGACCAGGGCGCCGGCGACACGCGGGAACGCGTTGCCCGGGTCGGTCGTTCGAGGAGCGGGACGGGGGTGCTGCACGCGTGGCAGTCTCTCACGTGACACGTCCGCCGAGGTCCGGCGAGCGTGGTTCCGTGCGGTCCTCCGTCAATCCCGACCACACTGCTAGGGTTCGTGACCCGCTAGGATCGAACGGCCGGATCGTCACCGGCAGTGCCCCCGACCAGACAGGTATTTCCCAGACCGTGAGCACACCTACTACCGACGCGGCTGCGCCAGCAAAGCCTGCCGCCAGCGGTGATGCTAAGAAGCCACCGCCGCCGCTCGTCCCCGGCACGACGTCTGCCGAGCGGCTCGCTCTCGCGAAGAAGTACGGGCTGCGCCCCCTGAACGTCCGCCCGCCGCTGGGCGAGTACATCCGTGACCTGACCGGACGCTGGGCCTTCATCCGCGTCCTGGCCACGTCGACGGCGTACGCCAAGAACCAGAACAACTACCTGGGCCAGCTCTGGGCAGTGCTGAACCCCATCCTCAACGCGACCGTGTACGTGCTGATCTTCGGCATCCTGCTCGGGCTCAACCGCGGGGTGGACAACTCGATCGCCTTCATCGTGATCGGCGTCTTCATGTACCGCTTCATCGAGTCGTCGGTGACCGGTGGCGCCAAGTCGATCAGCGGCAAGACCCAGCTGCTGCGGTCCCTGCACTTCCCGCGCGCCGTGCTGCCGATGTCGACGGTGCTGTCGCTGCTGACCACGCTGCTGCCCGCGATCGTGGTCATGTGCATCGTGTCGCTGCTCAGCGGCCTGCTGCCCGGCTACGCGATGATCCACATCACCTGGTGGTGGCTCCTGCTGCCCGCCGCCGTCGCGCTGATGTGGATCTTCAACACCGGCCTGGCCTTCTTCATGGCCCGGTACGTGGCCACGACGCCGGACATCGAGAACGTGCTGCCGTTCATCATGCGCGTCGTCATGTACGCCTCCGGCGTGATCTTCCCGCTCGCCGCCTACGTCGCGCGGATGGACATCCCCGAGACGTCGAAGGCGATCGTGGGCGGCATCCTGGAGTACCAGCCGGTCGCGGTGTACCTGTACCTGGTGCGCTCCGTGCTGATGCAGGAGGAGCAGTTCCCGCCGAGCGGCCTGATGTGGGCCCTCGGTGCCGCATGGGCCGTCGTGTTCTTCGTGATCGGTTTCATCGTCTTCTGGCGCGGCGAGGAGAGGTACGGACGTGACTGAGGCCGACGAGCACATGGACTTCGACCTCGAGGTCGAGCCCGAGGATGCCGGGCAGGAGGCGCTCGAGACCGATCTCGGCGACCCGTGCCTCGTGGTGGACGACCTGCACGTCGTCTACCGCGTCATCGGTGGCCGTGCGCGCAAGGAGGCCGAGAAGGGCGGGGCCGAGATCCGCGAGATCAAGGTCAAGGTGCCCTTCCACAAGCGGCTCCTCCAGGCCGGACGCCGGCACGTCGGCGCGGTGAGCGAGGTGCACGCCGTGCGCGGCGTCTCCTTCACGGTGCGGCACGGCGAGTCCGTCGGGATCGTCGGCGTCAACGGCTCGGGCAAGAGCACCATGCTCCGGGCGATCGCCGGCCTCATGCCGCCCAAGAAGGGCAGCGTGCACGTCTCCGGCGAGCCGTCGCTGCTCGGCGTGAACGCGGCGCTCATGCCGCAGCTCACCGGCGAGCGGAACATCATGATCGGCGGCCTCGCGCTCGGGCTCACGCCCAAGCAGGTCGACGAGAAGTTCGACGAGGTGGTGGAGTTCGCCGGCATCGGCGACTTCGTCTACCTGCCGATGCGGACGTACTCGTCCGGCATGGGCGCGCGCCTGCGGTTCGCGATCTCGTCGGCCGCGTCGCCGGACATCCTGATGATCGACGAGGCCCTCGCCACCGGCGACGCCGCCTTCAAGGAGCGCAGCAAGTCGCGCATCGAGGAGGTCCGCGCCAACGCGGGCACCGTCTTCCTGGTCAGCCACTCGATCTCCACGATCGAGGCCATGTGCACGCGCGTGCTGTGGATGCACCAGGGGCAGCTCGTCATGGACGGTCCCGTGCACGAGGTCGCCGAGGCGTACAAGAACTTCGTGCGCGCGCAGCGTCCCGGCATGGGCCCGGCCCGCCGTCGGGCGCTGCAGCGCAAGCGTGCGGCGGAAGAGGCCGCACGCAAGAAGGCGGAAGAGGCCGAGCTGAAGAAGGCCGAGGCCAAGAAGGCCGCGGAGGCCACGGCCTGAGACCCAGCGCCTGGTTCGTGATCGGTAGAAGGTCAGGTGGTCGACAGCCCGGGC
>NZ_JBHWZO010000373.1:0-4602 GCF_042728455.1 Promicromonospora sp. NPDC060204 | reverse complement strand
CTTTCGGACTGTCGAAAGCGAAGAAACCCGGGCCTCAAAGGTGAGGTGGTGACGCCCAGTCAGCTCAGGGGCTGGCGGTCCGCCCAGTCGGCCAGGAGCGTGCGCGGGCCCGTGAAGAACGGGACCTCCTCGCGCACGTGCCGGCGGGCCTCGGTCGCGCGCAGGTCACGCATGAGGTCGACGATGCGGTGCAGCTCGTCGGCCTCGAACGCGAGGATCCACTCGTAGTCGCCCAGGGCGAACGCCGAGACGGTGTTGGCCCGGACGTCCTTGTACGGGGCCGCCGCCATGCCGTGGTCGCGCAGCATGGTGCGGCGCTCCTCGTCGGGCAGCAGGTACCAGTCGTAGGACCGGACGAACGGGTACACGGAGAGATAATCGCGCGGCGCCTCGCCGGCGAGGAACGCGGGCACGTGGCCGCGGTTGAACTCCGCCGGGCGGTGCAGGGCGGCGACCGACCACACCGGCTCCAGGGAGCGGCCCAGCTCGGACGCGCGCAGCCGCTGGTAGGCGCCCTGCACGGCCTCGATCGACGGGCCGTGCGTCCACAGCATGAGGTCGGCGTCGGAGCGCAGGCCGCCCACGTCGTACCAGCCGCGGACCACGAGGTCGCCGGAGGTGGCGGCCGGGTCGACGGCGCCGCCGACGGCGGCCTCGGCGTCGGCCACGACCGCCTTGCGCTCGTTCTCGTCCGCCGGGAGCGTCTCGGTCAGCGAGAAGACCGAGAACATCGTGTACCGGATGCCCTCGTTGATCGAGGTGGTGTCGATCTCGTGCCCGGTGTCGCCGTGCACGTGCGTGTCGTTCATGTCTGCCTCTCTGTCATGGGCGGTCACGGGCGCGGTGCGGACCTCAGGAGCTCAGGTCTGGCCCGCACAGCGCCGGGATGCCGCTCGGCTCGCCGTCCCGCCGCAGGCAGCAGCCCGGCGCGCAGACCGAGCGGAAGGCCGGGAGCGACCCCACGGTCGCCTCGGTGACGGGTTCGTCGCGAGCCAGCGCGGCCCGCTCCAGCAGCAGGTCCACCAGGCCGGTGACGAACGGCTCCCGCACGCCGACGGTACCGGCTCGCACGGCGGTGATGCCGAGGTCCTTCGCCGTGGCGAGCGCCTCGGTGTCGAGGTCGTAGGCGACCTCCATGTGGTCGGAGATGAAGCCGATCGGCGACAGGACCACGTCGCGGACGCCGTCAACGGCGAGCGACTCCAGGTGGTCGTTGACGTCGGGCTCCAGCCACGGCTGGCTGGGCGGGCCGGAGCGCGAGCAGTAGGCCAGGTCCCACGGGACCTCGTGCCCGAGGCGCTCGGCCACCTGCGCCGCCACGACCGCGGCCAGGTCCAGGTGCTGCTGGGAGTACGTGGCGTGCGAGATGCGCGACGCCGCCTCCATGGTGTCCGGGATCGAGTGCGTGACGAAGACCAGCCGCGCGGCCTCCGGCGACCCGCCGTCCGCGCCGAGGGTGGCGAACGCCTCCACGACGGCGTCGGCGTTGGCCTGCGCGAAGCCCGGGTGGTTGAAGTACGAGCGGATCTTGTCGAACTGCACGCCCGTGGACCCGTCGGGGCCGAGCTGCCCGCGCTTGTCCAGCGTGATCGCGAGGTCCTCACGGTACTGGCGGCAGCCGGAGTACGAGGAGAAGGCACTGGTGACGAGCGCGACGGCGCGCTTGGCCCCGAGCTCCTCCAGCTCGTCGACCGCGTCGTTCGTGTACGGCGCCCAGTTGCGGTTGCCCCACACGACCGGGAGGTCGAGGCCGCGGGCCGCGAGCTCTGCCTCGAGCGCCGCCTTCAGCGCGAAGTTCTGCTCGTTGATGGGGCTCTTGCCGCCGAACCCGTAGTAGTGCTCGCCCACCTCCTCGAGCCGCTCGTCCGGGATGCCCTTGCCCGCGGTGACGTTGCGCAGGAACGGCACCACGTCCTCGGGGTGGTTCGGGCCACCGAAGGAGTAGAGCAGGAGGGCGTCATACGGCGCGGCGTCGTGCGCCGCAGGCTGGGGGGAAATCGCGGGCATGCGCACATCCTTCCACCGTCCGGCGCGCGGGACCGACCGGAGAGGCGCGAACGGGACGTGACATCGAACCGACGCCCTGTCAGAACCGCCCCGTTGTCAGACGTACGTGTCACCGGGATGGCCCGCACGTCTGACACTCAGGCGCGGGCGTGCGCGTTGCCCTCCCGCAGCCGCTCGCGCAGCCCCGGGAGGGCGCCCAGCAGGGCAGGCGGCACGGGGCTCCGCGTCACCATGGACAGCGTGACGCGGCCGCGGAACGGCGCCTCAACGGTGCGGTCGCCGGGCGCGGCGTACCAGCGGGCCACCATGTCGGGCACGACGGCGGCGCACCGCCGCTCCCGGGCCGTCCGGACGGCGGCCTCCGCCGTGGCGCCGGGCCGCGCGTGCGCGCCCAGCTCCGTGAGCCGCCGGTGCAGGACGTCGCCCGTCAGGTCGAGCGGGCAGTACACGACGGTCTGCCCCTCGTACGGACGCCGGCCCGAGCCCGGCACGGGGGCGCCGTCGGGCAGCAGCGTGACCAGGTCGTGCCGCCCCACCTCGGTGACCACCAGGCCGCGCGCGATCGGGACCTGCTTGGCGATCCCCGTGAACGCGGCGTCGAGGGTGCCCCGCTCGACCCACTCCAGCAGCCGCGGGCCGTGGTCCACCTCGGGCTGCACGACGACGTCGTCGAGCAGCACGTCGAGCGCCGCGAACAGCGTGCCCGCGAGGCTCGGGAACGCGCCGACCGAGACGGTGCGGGACTGCGCCGCCGCCAGGGCGCGCTCGACGATGGTGCCCAGGTGGTCCAGCACGTGCGCGGCCTGGTCGCAGAATTCCCGCCCCGCCGCCGTCGGCCGGGCGCCGGTGGTGTCGCGGTCGAACAGGCTCGTCCCCACGCGGCGCTCCAGCGCGGCCAGCCGCTGGCTCGCCGACGGCTGGCTCACCAGCAGCTCGCGGGCGGCGGCGCCGAGCGACCCGTGCCGGGCGACGGCGTCGACGAGCCGCAGGTCCTCGACCGTGGGATATGAGACCATAGGGACAGCCTATGACCCGTCATGTCCGGCAGCCGTCTACCGGCCGTCCCGGGACGGCCGCAGGATGGCAGCGTGCGCCACCCACACCTCGTCACGCTGACCGCCACGACCTTCATCACCTGGACCGGCCAGCGCATCACCGCCGTCGCGCTGCCGCTGGTCGCGCTCGACCAGACCGGCGACGCCTGGACCACCGGCCTGGTCGGCGGGTTCGCCGGCCTGCCGCTGCTCACCTCCGGGTGGTGGGGGCGGCGCCTGCGCGCGCACCTGGTGTCGGGCCGCGCACTGGCCCTGCTGCTCGCGGTCCAGGTGCTCGGGCTCGCCCTGGTGCCGGTCGCCGCGGCGACCGTGGGCGTCGGCGCGGTCGTGCTGTGCGCGACCGGCCTGGTCACGGGCGCGACGTCGGCCCTGCTCTCGCCGGCGCAGCGGGCGCTGACCGCGGACCTGGCCGAGCTGCCCGGCAACGGACCCGGCGTCGGGGCGAAGGCGCTGGCCTGGCAGGACCTCGCGCACCGGGTCTCCATGATCTTCGCGCCCGCGCTCGGGGCGTGGCTGCTGGTCGCCTGGGGCGCCGAGCCGCTGCTGTGGTGGGAGGCGGCTGCCGTGGCGCTGGCCGCCGTCGCGATGCTCACCGTGCCTGCGGTGCGGGCGGGCGACGGTGCGGGCGCGGGCGTGGCGGGCGAGGGCGAGACGGGCGAGAGCGAGGCAGCCCGGGCAGGCAAGTCCGCCGTCGACGCCGAGCCCGCCCCTCCCCTGCGCTCCGTGCTGCGCGGCAACCGGGAGCTGGCCGTGGGCCTGGCGCTGGCGGGCGTCGGCGGCGTCACGTGGTTTGCGTTCGCGCTGGGGCTGGCCCTGCTCGGCGTCGAGCTGGACCGGCCGGGCGAGCTGATCGCCGCGGGCATGGCGGGGTATGGCGTCGCGACCGTCGGCGTCTCGTTCGTCGTGCCGCTCGTGGTGCACCGGGTGCCGCGCATCCCCGCGATCGTCGCGTCGTGGGTGGTGTTCGGCGTCGCGTACGTGGCGCTGCCCGCCGCCGCGCCGAACCTGCTCGCCGTCGGCGTGGTGTCCGCGCTGGGCGGGCTGGCCATGCCGTTCGGGATCGCCGCGCTGAACGCGCTGATCGTGGAGCGCACCACGGGCGCCGCGCGTCGCACGGCGTTCACCGCGGAGACCGTGCTGCACGCCGGCGGGGCCTCGCTGGGGCTGCTCGTCGGCGGGGCGCTGATCGGCGCGCTCGGAGCCGGCCCGGTGCTGGTCGTCACCGGCATGCTGCAGGTCGTCGTGGCCCTGGGGGCAGCGGTGTGGCTGCGCGTCCGGCGGGCTCCAGTCCGGGTGTCGTCACCGGCGCAGACGAGCGACCTGGCGGCCTGAGCCTGGCGCCGTGTCGACAGGCTGCCCGCGGGTCGGCAGTCAGCTCGGGCGGTCGGCACTCTGCTCGGGCGGTCGGCAGTCTGCTCGGGCGGTCGGCACTCTGCTCGGGCGGTCGGCACTCTGCTCGGGCGGTCGGCACTCTGCTCGGGCGGTCGACAGTTTGCTTGGGCGGTCGGCACCTTGCATCGAGGTCGGCACAGGCCTGTGC
>NZ_JBHWZO010000372.1:0-4618 GCF_042728455.1 Promicromonospora sp. NPDC060204 | reverse complement strand
GCGGAAACGCTGACCGGGGCCTCGTCGTTTTCCGGTGTACGTCGCGACGCCGGGACACATCGCGATCCGGTCACGGTCGAGACCGGCGCCACGGAACCATTGACCGGGCCTCCGGCACATCGCTACCTTCACTCGCGGCACACCCGTTCGGAGAACGACCAGGGTTGCGGGCGTCGGGGCTCAACGGTGCGTTCCGTTGTCGGACCAGGGGAGGCCCGGGCGGGCGTGCTGCCAAAGGCGCAGTTCCCAGGACGCACCGGGCGACCTGGTGCGGGCGACTGGATGCTCGGCCAGGATGCGAGGCGGACGCGCCGACGGCATGGAGGAACCCGAGATGAGCGAGATCGCGCAGGACGGCGGAACCCGGTCGGGTGAGTTCGTGCAGTCCCTGGAGCGTGGGCTGGCCGTGATCCGCGCGTTCGGCCCTGAGCGGGCGCGGATGACCCTGAGCGAGGTGGCCCGTGAGGCCGCGCTCAGCCGCGCGGCGGCCCGACGCTTCCTGCACACCCTGGTGGAGCTCGGCTACGTCGTCACGGACGGACGCGTGTTCGCCCTGCGTCCCCAGGTGCTCGAGCTCGGGTACGCCTACCTGTCGAGCCTGACCCTCCCGGAGGTGGCCCAGCCGCACCTGGAGCGCCTCGCGGAGGACGTCGGGGAGTCGTCGTCGGTCGCGGTGCTCGACGGCGCGGAGATCGTCTACGTGGCCCGGGTCGCCACGCACCGGATCATGTCGGCTGCGATCCAGGTGGGTACGCGGTTCCCGGCGTCCGCCACCTCGATGGGGCGCGCGGTCCTGGCGCACCTTCCCCACCGCGACCGCGACGACTTCCTGGGCGCCGTCGCCCTGGAGCCGCTGACCCCGCGCACGATCGTCGACCGCGATCTGTTGCGCGCGGAGCTGGACCGGGTGCGGGGTCAGGGCTGGGCCCTCGTCGACCAGGAGCTGGAGGAGGGCCTGCGGTCCCTGGCGGCGCCCCTGCGGGACCGGGCCGGCCGCGTGGTGGGCGCGGTGAACGTGTCCGCCCCCGTACGCCGTGGTGCCGTCGACGAGCTGGTGTCCGAGTTCCTGCCGGCGCTGCTGCGCGCGGCCGGCGAGATCGAGGCGGATCTGGCCCGCACCCGCGCCTGAGCCCGGCTGTTACGGTGGGCGTACGCATACGGAACTTGTGTGCGCACTGCGAACGGGCAGAGGTGTGGATCGATGGGACAGGCATTCGTCTACGGCGCCGTGCGGACACCCTTCGGCCGCTACGGCGGCGCTCTCGCGGGGGTGCGGCCGGACGACCTGGCGGCCTTCGTCGTCGGCGAGCAGGTACGCCGGGCGCCCGGGCTGGACCCCGCCCGGATCGACGACGTGATCCTCGGCAACGCGAACGGCGCCGGCGAGGAGAACCGGAACGTGGCGCGGATGGCGGTGCTGCTGGCCGGGCTGCCGCTGTCGGTACCCGGGGTGACGGTCAACCGGCTGTGCGGCTCGTCGCTCGACGCCGCCGTGCAGGCGGCCCGTGCCGTGGAGACCGGCGACGCCGACGTCGTCGTGGCCGGCGGGGTCGAGTCCATGAGCCGCGCGCCGTGGGTGCTGCCCAAGCCGGAGCGGGCCTACCCCGCGGGAGGCGCCGAGCTGGTGTCGACCACGCTGGGCTGGCGCCTGGTCAACAAGCGGATGCAGCCGGACTGGACGGTCTCCCTCGGCGAGGCGACCGAGCGGCTGCGCGAGAAGTACGGCGTCACGCGTGAGCGGCAGGACGCGTTCGCCCTGCGCAGCCACCGCCTGGCGCACGCGGCCTGGGAGGCGGGCCGCTACGACGACCTGGTCACCGCCGTGCCCGGGACGGACCTGCACCGTGACGAGCCCGTCCGCCCGGACGGCACCCTGGAGAAGCTGGCCGCGCTCAAGCCCTCCTTCCGGTCGGACGGCGGCACCATCACCGCGGGCAACGCCTCCCCGCTGACGGACGGCGCCAGCGCCGCCCTGATCGGCTCGGAGGCGGCAGCGGACCTCACCGGCCTGGAACCGCTGGCCCGGATCGCGGGCCGTGCCGCGGTCGCGAACGAGCCGCAGTACTTCGGCTACGCCCCCGTGGCAGCCGCCGAGCGCGCGCTCGCGAAGAGCGGCATCGGCTGGGCCGACGTCGGCGCCGTCGAGCTCAACGAGGCGTTCGCCGCGCAGTCGCTCGTCTGCGTCGACGCGTGGGACGTCGACCCGGAGATCGTGAACGCATGGGGCGGCGCGACGGCGCTCGGACACCCGCTGGGCGCCTCCGGCACCCGGATCCTCGGCACGCTCGCCCGCCGGCTGGTCGTCGAGCGGCAGCGCTGGGGAGTGGCCGCGATCTGCATCGGCGTCGGCCAGGGTGTGGCCGTGGTCCTCGAGAACGCGCGGGCCGCCGCATGACCGTCCAGGTGGCGCCGACGGCCCTGGAGGCGGTGGGCGACGTCGCCGACGGCTCGACCGTGATGATCGGTGGCTTCGGGCCGGCAGGGCAGCCGGTGGAGCTGATCAAGGCACTCCTGGAGCAGGGCGCCGCCGATCTCGTCGTCGTCTCCAACAACGCGGGCAACGGCGAGGACGCGCTGGCCCGGCTGATCCTGGAGCGCCGGGTGCGCAAGATCGTGTGCTCGTTCCCGCGGCAGGTGGACTCGTGGCACTTCGACGCCGCGTACCGCGCGGGCGAGATCGAGCTGGAGCTCGTGCCGCAGGGCAACCTGGCCGAGCGGATCCGGGCGGCCGGCGCGGGCCTCGGCGGCTTCTTCACGCCCACCGGCTTCGGCACGCCCCTCGCCGAGGGCAAGGAGACACGCGTGGTCGACGGCGTCCCGATGGTCTTCGAGTCGCCGCTCCCCGCCGACGTCGCGCTGGTGAAGGCCTTCCGGGCCGACGGCGTCGGGAACCTCGTCTACCGCAGGACGGCCCGGAACTTCGGGCCCGTCATGGCCACGGCCGCCCGGCGGACCGTGGCGCAGGTGCGGGAGGTGGTGCCGGTCGGGTCGATCGATCCCGAGACCGTGGTGACCCCCGGTATATACGTCGACGCCGTCGTGGCGATCGACAGCGTGACGACGCTGGCGGGCGCGCAGGCCGGAGCCCAGGGTTCGGCCTCATGAGTGCCGAGACGGTCCCGCCGGGCTCGCGGAGCGGGTCTCCTCTGTCCAGGGCGCAGCTGGCGGCGCGGGTGGCCGCCGACATCGCGCCGGGCTCCTACGTGAACCTGGGCATCGGCCTGCCGACGCTCGTGGCCGACCACCTCCCCGCCGGCTCGGGCGTCACGCTGCACACGGAGAACGGGTTGCTCGGGATGGGCCCGTCGCCGGAGCCGGCCGCCGCGGACCCCGAGCTGATCAACGCGGGCAAGGTCCCCGTGACCGAGCTCCCCGGCGCCTCGTACTTCCACCAGGCCGACTCGTTCGCCATGATGCGCGGCGGACACATCGACGTCTGCGTGCTGGGGGCGTTCCAGGTGTCGACGTCGGGGGACCTCGCGAACTGGTCCACGGGCCAGCCGGGGGCGGTGCCCGCGGTGGGCGGAGCGATGGACCTCGCGGTGGGCGCCCGGCAGAGCGTCGTCATGATGACCCTGCTGACCAAGGATGGTCAGCCCAAGCTGGTGCCTGAGTGCACGCTGCCGCTCACCGGGGTGGGCTGCGTGTCCCGTGTCTACAGCGACATCGCGGTGATCGACGTCGGACCCGGGACTCCGGGTGGCGGGGCTGCACGCGTCGTCGAGACGTACGGGGTCACGCACGGGGAGCTCGAGGAGCTGCTCGGGCTCCGCCTGGGCTAGCGGCAGGCGCTTGCGGCTTCCGGCTACGTGGAGCGGCCGTGCCGGCGACGCCGTGCTTCTGCCCTTCAGGACGGATGGCGAAATCTGAACCAAAGATTACGTGGACATGGCCGACCGGGAGAGTTCTTGGTCTACGCCCGGGCAACGAGCCGCGGACGGGGGCCGATGAGCCGGTCTGACATGGCTCCGGCGCGTGCGGACCTGATGCCCTCTTGGAAAAACACCCGGTGAACAGCGCATCTGTGTCAGCCGTCACGCGCCCTGGCTTTGACGGGTCCTGCGGGCTGACGTACTGTTCTCGTTGTTCGCCCGGCAGGGAGGTACGGACAGGAAACGCGAAGAGCGTGACTGGCCGGTCCCGGGGCGGGAACCACTCCAGATCTTCGAGGTAGCTTCGTGCGCTTCGTTTCTGGGTTGGGCTTGCCGAACAGGCGCCTCGATGTAGGGATCCTGACCAGGGTGCTTGCGCCGGGGAGCGTGGTAGGGTAAGTTACAGAGGTTGCCTCCGAACGAGGATGACGCGGTGCGAGTCGCGGTCCGGTTCGGATGGTTTCCCTTCCTCTGCAGATCATCAGGATTCGCGTCTTGAATGGTCGGCGAAAAATGGGATCAGAATTCCTTCGGTTGCTCGAAGAATTCTCTCGGCCCAGCGGGCCGGCGGGGATTTGGAAAAGTCCGAAAGGGCCTGGTAAGTTTAAGGAACTGCCCCGGACAGGGAAGCGAACAAGAAGAGTCGCTAATCTGACGGTGTGCGTCGGTTGTTTGAGAACTCAACAGTGTGCTTGATAGTCAATGCCAATCATTTGACTCTCAGCGTTTCGGGTCGCATCGCCAGC
>NZ_JBHWZO010000371.1:0-4645 GCF_042728455.1 Promicromonospora sp. NPDC060204 | reverse complement strand
GCACAGGCCTGTGCCGACCTCGATGCAGACTGCCGACTCTGCGCGGCAAACTGCCGACTTCCCGGGATCAGCTCAGCGGACTGCCGACCTCCGAGCGTGGCGTCTGGGGACTGCCGACCTCGCAGCCCCTGACGCCGCAGCCCCATGACATCGGGGGAGAGGGCCGTCAGCCCTCCTCCTAGTTCCAGGGGAGGGCGTCCTCGAAGGACTGCCAGATCGAGTCGCGCACGTCCTCGGTCGTGTCCTGGACGCCCTGTTCGAGGTCGTCCTGGATCTGCTCGCGCTGTTCCTGCAGCGAGTCGCGCGCGTCCTGCGTGACCTGCTGCGCGTAGCCGACGACGCCCTGCACCGCGATCACGATGACCCACACCACGACGACCAGCCAGAACGGCCACGTGCGGCCGCCGCGGCGCGAGCGCACCGCGCGCACGAGATTGACGAGGGCGGCCGCGATGATGCCGAGCAGCGGGATCGACAGCTCGGCTATACGCGGCGCCCACTCCGGGTCGAGGCCCAGCGTCGCCACCGTGATGTCACCGAGTGCCGCGAACAGCGGCAGCTCGGCCGCGCTGGGCATCGCGTCGAAGCCCGGGATCAGGCGCACGAGCTGGTAGAGCGCGATGAGGAGCAGCACGCGCGGGATCCAGCCGAGGACCGTCGCCACGGCGCCCAGGCCGCCGCCGGAGCTCCGGTCGGCGCGGGCGTCCCGCTCGTCACGGGAATCCCGGCCGTCCCGCCGCGAGAGCCCGGCCGCGTCCGGCTGCACCGGACCCGTCGGCTGCTGCGGTGCGGGAGGCTGCTGCTGCACCGGCGGCCGGGGCTGCACCGGCGGTTGCACCGGCCCGGTCGGCCGCTGCACCGGCTGCGTCCCGGTCGTCCCGGGCTGCTGCGCCGGCGCGGGCGCCGTCCGGGCGGCCGTCGCCGCCGATCCCGGGCGGAACGACGGCGCGACCTGCGTCGCCTGCTGCGCGGCCTGCGTCACCCGGGGTCCGCTGCTGGTGTGCCGGCGGGGCGGGGTCGCGCCGGGGGTACCGGGCAGCGGGAGGCCGTGGCGCTGCCGGTAGGCGGCCCAGCCGTCGAACGTGTCGGAGTACCCCTCGGGGGTGAACGCCGGGGCCCACCGCATCGCGGCCCACAGGTAGTCCTTGATCTCGGCGGGCGCGCGCCCGCCGGCCCGCTGCGGCCCGACGGCGGCCAGGTACGTCGAGATGACCTCCTCGGCCGCGCCGTCGAACCCGTCTCCGTGCACCTGGTGCAGGCGGCCCATGAGCTGCTGGTCGTAGACCAGGTTGGTCATGGGCTCGCCCGGCTGCACGGGGTTGCTCGCGAGCACGCTGGTGGGCGCCACGGTGGCTGCCGCCGCGCTGCCCGTGAGCACCTCGGTGACCAGGCCGCGCTCGATCGTGGTGGCCCCCGCCGCGGCGAGCAGCGCCGGGTCGAGCCGGGCACTGTCCGTGGCGAGCTGGGCCACGGTGCGCGACAGGTTGTGCAGCGGCGGACGGTCCTCGGGCCGGTGCCGCGTCATGGCCAGGATCAGGGGCAGCAGCCGCTGGTCCACGGGACCGACGTCGGCCGCCGTCAGGTCGCGTCCCGCGAAGTTGAGGTCGTTGGGGAGCTGGCCCGTGGCGAGGAAGATCAGCAGGAGGCCCAGGCTGTAGACGTCGGAGCGGGCGTGCGGCTTGCGCACGAACAGCTCGGGCGCCATGTACGAGATGGTGCCCGCCGCGTGCGTCGACGTGGTGGTGCCGTGCCCCTTGGCGATGCCGAGGTCGATGAGCACGTACCGGTCGGGCGCGGCGATGATGTTGGCCGGCTTCACGTCCCGGTGCAGGAAGTGCTCCTCCTGGAGCACGGCGAGGGCGTCGAGCACGTCGTCGGCCACGCGCAGCACCTCGTGCACCGGCAGGGGGCCTTCCGCGGCCAGGCGCTGGGACAGCGTGGGACCCGGCACGAGCTCCATCGCGAACCACGGCGTGGGGGAGTCCAGGCCGGCCGCGACGAGCTGCGGGAACCCGCGTCCGGCGAGCCGCTCCAGCAGCGCGGCCTCGCCGACGAACCGGTCCAGCGAGCCCGACTCGGTGTTGGTCAGCACCTTGAGCGCCACCTCGCCGCCCGGGCCGGTGGCCCGGTACACGTGCGCGAACCCGCCGTGGCCGAGGGAGTCGCCGAGCTGGAACGGCCCGAGCACCTCGCCCGTCGCGGGGATGCGCGGCACGCCCCCGGGCACCCCGGAGCCGGTGTACCCGCCGCCGGTGTACCCGGCCCCGGTGTACCCGGCACCAGCACCGTGCCCGACGGCGCCCCCGGACGGCCCGGTCGGCAGCACCACCCGCGTGGCCGCGGTGGGCGGCGGGACGGTCCGTGTGGGCGCGGGCGGCGGCGGCACCGCCCGCGTGGACGGCGTCGGCACGACGGCGGTCTGGTCGCCACCCCCGACCGGCTGTCCGGCAGGGCGTGCGGCCGTCATGCGGGTGGTCTCGTCGGACAAGCAAGGACTCCTCAGCAGCGCACCGGAACTACCGGTTGGACGTGAGAAACGCTATCAGCGTCCTGCCGCCCACCGGGGTCGGTGTGCCCGACCCGTGACCTGACCCGCTCAGCCGTTCCCGCCGGGCAGGGCGTTCTCGAGCTGGTCGCCGATGCTCTCCTCGACGCTGTCCGTCGCGTTCTGCTGGGCGTCCTCGACGCTCTTGTCGATCTCCTGCTGCACCGAGTCCTTCGCGTCCTGCTTGGCGTCCTCGATCTCCTGGTCCACCGTGTCCTGGACGTCCTGCTTCACGTTCTCCGTGGCGTCCTGGGCGTAGCCGACGATGCCGCCGACGGCGAACACCACGATCCAGGCGACGATCGCCAGCCCGTACGGCCAGATGGCCAGCGACGTGTTCAGCGACCGGATCGTGTTGAACAGGCCCGCGAGCGCGATGCCGAGCACCGGGATGGTCATGTTCGCGGCCTGGTCCGACCACTCGGGGTTGAGGTTGAGCATGCCGAGCACGCCGTCGCCGATCCCGCGGAACAGCGGGAACTGCGAGACGTCGGGCATGACGTCGAACCCGGGGATCAGCCGGACCAGCTGGTACACGCTCAGCGCGAGCAGGATCCGCGGGATCCACGCCAGGACGGCGCCCGCCGTCGAGCCGCCCCCGCCGGAGTCGCTCTCGCGGCTGCGGCGCTGCGGCGTCGACTGGCCGGACTGCGGGCCGAAACCCTGCTCGAACGGGTTGGGCGGGCCTGCCTGCTGCCCCTGCTGCTGACCGGGGTAGCCGGCCTGCTGCCCGTAACCCTGCTGACCCGGCTGCCCGTAACCCTGCTGGCCGTACGCCTGCTGCCCGGCCTGGCCCGGCTGGCCGTACGCCACGGTCTGGCCGTACCCCTGCTGACCCTGCTGTTCGTAACCCTGCTGCCCGTAGCCGGGCTGTTGGCCGTAGCCGGGCTGCTGGCCGTACCCCTGCTGGCCCTGCCCGTAGCCGGGCTCACCCGGGTAGGCGCCGGGGGTCTGGACCTGCGTGGGCTGCTCGGTCTCGTAGGGCCGGTACGGCCGCGCGGGCGGCGGCGTCGCCGACCGGTAGTCGCGCTGCGCGCCCGCCGGGGGCAGGAGCTGCGTGGACTCGTCGACGGCGGAGGCGCCGCGCGGCGGGGGCAGCACCTGGGTCGACTCGTCGATGGGCGAGGCGCCGCGGGGTGGCGGCATGAGCTGGGTGGACTCGTCGATGGGCGAGGCGCCGCGGGGTGGCGGCATCAGCTGTGTCGACTCGTCGACCGGGGCGCCGCCCTGGTTTCCCGGGACCCGCTGACCGGGGCCACCGCCGGGTGCGAAGGCACTCATCCGCTGGGTCGCGTCATACGATGACGGGGCGCCGGGTTGCCCCGGACGAGCCGGTGGTCGCTGGATCTGCGTCGGGTCGGCCGCCGGAGGAATTCGGCGGGTGGGCTCGTCGGACACGCAAGGGCTCCTCGGTTGTGGTCCCGGTTTCGACACCTGTTTGCGCGAGAACCTACCAGGTGGGGTGAATGCCCCGTTGGGGTGGCCAGCGGGCCGATCATGGCCGACGCTTGCTCTCGGGGGCGAACCCACGCTATGCCGCCTGCCCAGGAACTTCGGAGGAAACGCATGAGCTCTGACACCGTGCCGCGCTGGCCTCGGATCGACGCGATCGTCCGTGAGGACGGCTCAGGCGAGGTGACGATCGACGGGACGTTCCACCCGATCGCCACCGGCAGCCTGGAGGAGGCACGGGTGGAGGTGTTGCGCCGGGTCACGGAGAACGCCGTACAGATCGGCCGGCCCGTGCGGGCCTCCGCGACCGGTCCGGAGGGGCTCTGGAACCTGATCGTGCACCCGGACGGGACGGTGGTGCCGGAGGAGGACGAGCTCGCGCCGGCGACGCCGCCGGCGCAGGCGCCGTCCGCCTCCCCGCTGCCCGAGCCGCTGCCGGAGCTCAGGCCCGAGCCCCTGCCCGAGCAGCTTCCCGAGCCGACGGCGGGTCCGGGGACGATCCCGGCCCCCGCGTTCGAGGGCGTGCCGGTCGCGGACCTGGCCCCGGGCGGCGACACCGCCGCCCCCGAGGTGTTCGAGCCCAAAGACACCGACACCGTTCCCCGCGCCCCCCCGGCCCCCGACGGGTCGGAAGGCCCCGGCCCCGCG